>SPBP01000134.1 GCA_004525935.1 Lentisphaerales bacterium
GCGCTCGGAGCTACGGGTGGCAAGCCACCCTTTTGTCGCAGCGAGGTGCGAAGGGTGTCCCCCGTAGCTTGCGAAGGGGGACGGTTCCTTATAGCATTCCTCACATGTGGTACGTCTACATCATCCGTAGCGTCGACAATCCGGAGCAACGCTACATCGGGATGTCCGAAATCCGCCGACTGAGCAAGAACGCTCATCGCTCGTGCTTGACGACCCTGTTCCGGCCCGCTTCCTTGGCCCTGTAAAGCGCCTCGTCCGCTTCCTGGATCAGGTGCTGAAGACCAGCTCTCACGTCTTTCCCGGGAACCCCGTAGGTTATGCCCGCGCTGATAGTAAGAGGAATGCCCTCGGGCGGAGTCTCCTCTATCGTTCTGCGCAGTTCTTCTGCCAGAGATTCGACGGCATTTTCACCGATTGAGGCGAACATGATGATAAATTCTTCTCCTCCATATCGAGCAACCAGATCGGAGTCCCGGAATGTTTCAGACAGACGTTTCGCCACGCCTCTGAGCACGTTGTCGCCGGCCTGGTGTCCAAAGCGATCGTTGATCGCCTTGAAGTGGTCGAGATCGATCATCATTATGGCCATCATGGAGTTTGTGCGCTGGGCGAGATTGGCCAGTTGAACCGAAATGGCAAAAAAGCCGCGGCGATTGAGAATTCCGGTCAGATGATCGTGGGTCGATTCGACAACAAGACGCTTGTTGTCTATCCAAAGCCTCCGAAGAGTCTCTCCCAGCAACTCAAGTTGAGGCGTCCCTCCGTGCTTTGCCAGCATCTCAACGAAGGCGTCAATGTGTGCTTCATATGTGTCCGCCGGACAGGTCTGTCCTGTGGCCTGGCGCAGCATCTCGAACAACATGGCAAATGCAGGATGAAGCAGGTAGAATTCGAGCCTGTACGAAAGAGTAAATGCATCGGGGACATCAAGCCCTTCCTTGTTGAGGCCGCGCATCCCGTCACATTTTGCCAGAGAGCCCCGCAGTTCTTCCGCGACCTTATCCGGATCACGGAACAGGTCGGTCGCCTCCAGGCCGACACATATTTCTTCAGAGCGCCGCCAGAACAGAACATGCTCGGACTCTTCCTTGCACATTCTGTTCCAGAACTTCGACAGTTCCTTATCGTCGCATGCTCTGCCGAGCGTGGCATAGACTTTCAAGGCCATCTGGTCGGCATTCCTGCAAAGCGCGACAATATCCAATATGGTTGTCTCGGGCACTGTCGACTCCGTTACTTACTGCCGCCAAATAGTTCTGAAGTCATGGTGGCACTTGTTACGCCAATCATGAAATCCACGCCGCTTCGTTGGCGTGCTCGTCTTTAAGTCCTTGCGCAGTTCCCTGAGGGAGGCCTGATCTCCAGTCTGGCCCGAAATCTTGTCTTTACATTGCCGCCCCGCTCAAGAGAAGGAAGATGACAGGATCGCATCGACAATCTTTCCCGCCGCATGTCCGTCGCCAAACGTGTCCCTCTTGTTGGACATCGCGGCATATGCCGATTTGTCGTGCAGGAGCCTGTCCAACTCGAAGACAATGCGCTCCCTATCGTGCCCGACTAGCAGGCATGTCCCTGCGGCCACCGCTTCCGGCCTTTCGGTGACTTCCCTCAGCACCAGCACCGGTTTCCCAAGAGAAGGTGCTTCTTCCTGTACGCCACCGGAATCCGACAAGACAAGATAAGCTGACTTCATAGCATGAACAAAGGATACATAATCCAGTGGTGGCGAGAGAACAATGTTAGGCGTGGAGCCGAGAACCGACTCTGCTACGGATTTAACATTAGGATTAGGGTGCACGGGATACCAGATATGGATTTGCGGATGGGCCATCGCGAAATCCCTTACGGCTTCCATTACGTGCAGCACTCGCTCTCCAAACAGCTCTCTGCGATGGCAGGTCATGAGGATATACGGCTTGTCTTTGGGCACAGGGCGACTCGGTTCCTCGGTGTTTTCGAGAATGAAATGCAGTGCGTCGACAACGGGATTCCCGGTAAGAAAGATCTTGTCTTCCACCGCTCCTTCCCTGAGCAGGTTATCTCTTGCCGTAGGCGTAGGCGCGAAATGCATACCCGCGGTGATGCCGACTACGCGGCGGTTGAATTCCTCCGGATACGGAGCCCTGCAGTCACCCGTGCGCAGGCCGGCTTCCACGTGGCCGAAAGAAATGCCCTCATAGAAACACGCCATCGAAGCAGCCATGACACTCGTCGTATCCCCCTGGCCCAGCACTATGTCGAAAGACTCCATCTGCAGGTACGCCGTCATAGCCCTAAGCACACCACTGGTTATGTCGTTCAGGCTTTGCCTTTGAGTCATGACACCCAGATCGAAATCCGGACACAGGTTGAAGACTGCGAGCGTCTGATCAATCAGCGCGCGGTGCTGTCCCGTGGAGAGCACTGTGACGTCAAAACGGTCGCGGTGTTTTATCAGGGCACGTATGACCGGCGCCATTTTGACCGCTTCCGGGCGAGTGCCGATCATTACCATTACCCGCTTCTTCTTTGTGCCTTCTTTCATTCAGTTTCTTCCGTTCGCTCGTATTGTGACTTCAGTGTCTCATATAGTTTCGCTGCAGGTGCGCTAGAATCAGGGTCCATATAGTGAGCGAAGGAAAAGAAGATCAGCCGCCCTGCCCACGGCGCGGCGTCGGCGATCTGGCTCAAGACGCGTTCGGGGCCTGCCGATCCAGCCGCAAACCGGACGCTCGGGTCGGACGTCCTCGCAAAAGTTTCCACAACAGCCCATCGTTCCGGCAGCGCTTCCGACCAGGCGGCCTCAAAGGCCTGGTTGTAGGCAGTGCGATACTCTGCAGGCGGGTCTTTTTCTCCCGCACCATCCTGCAGTAGCACATGGTCTATACCCGTTTCAGCAAGGACAGCAACTAGATTGGTCGCCGTGATGCCCGGCTCAGTGCGTCCTCTGTAGAAGGCGCTTATGCCCACAGTGCGGGCGGGATCACGTGCTCGCAAACGCTCCTGGAGAAGGGCGATGTAATGGCGCAGGATTGTCTGCCTTGCCGGATCGCGCCATGAACGGTCGTCGATTTCATCGGCAATGTAGTATCCTGTCCAGTGCGTCTCGGCACCGAACCGTTCAAGCAGGGCTTTTTGCAGGATTTCCTGCCTGGAAACTCGCACAAGCAGATAGTCCCTCAACACTTCAGGTGGTGCGGTGATCTCGTTCCACCAGTTTGGATCATGTTCAAGGCCGAGGATAACCGAAAGATTCTCCCGCGCTGCGGCCGACACGATTGCCTCAACCGCGTCGATATGCTGAAGCATGACGCCCGAATGTGATGGAACATTCGTCGCGTCCACCTCGGCCACCCATTGAACGATGACCATGTCCAGCCCCATCCCCTTCATAGCTTTGACTGTGGAATCCCACTGTTCGGACGTTTTCCGGGTCTGCCCTCCAGTCAGCTGTATGAACGCGCCCGCCGGAGGTCGGGCAAGGGCTGCCGTACCCGCGCAGCCCCACGCCAGCAGGATCGCAAGTAGTAGCCTGAGACCGTTCTGGTGACCAGTTACACTTGTCAGCATTTGTGTTTCCCGCAGTTCACTTCACAAAATCAATCCCAAACATCCAACCTTCAAAACTATCCTTATCGTGCCCTTCGGGTGTCTCTCGGAACCAACCGTAGACGTACTGTGCGAATATATCCAGGTACCACCGTTCTGCAACGTATCGTTTTTCGCCTTCCCTGATACGCAGGTTCGCACCCACGCCAAGCATGTCGTAGGTGCCGATGCCATCTTGGTCGTTCGACTGCCAGCGCTTGATTCCAATGAGGCGCGGAACTGTCAGGACAACGTTGTCGACTGCCGCAAATGAAGGTCCGATTCGTCCTTCGAAGTAATAGATCCACCTGCGCGTGTCGTCGAGATAGAATCCTGCTTCGCCGTAGCCCCGGGCAAAGAGCCAAACATTCTCGTCTTTGGGCCTTGTCTCCCCGTAATCGATCGACGCCATGTGACGCCACAACCAGTTGTCTTCAGAATTGTCTCCTATCTTGAAAAGCTTTTCGAGGGATGTCCGATAGTTGACGGATGCAAAAGGTTTCCAGGCAATGCCAAGACCGCCCTGCAGTGTTTCCTTGTCAAAGCCGAAAGAGTTATCCTCAAGGTTTGCCAGCGCCCTCACAAACACGTCGAACTCTTTCCCGTTCCTGAAGCCTACCGTCGGGGGGCGGCAGGTAACAATCGCTCCGACCTGTGGGACCAGGACCGGGGCTGCGGTCTCGGCGACTGAAGCGATCGGCTCTTCGATATCGATCCGCGTCATGTAGACTTCAGCACCCCAGGTCTTGTCGAGCCTGCTGTACTCCAGCCTGGCATCACGTTGTTCCTGTGCATATTTCGCGGCATCGTCGCCCTTGAGGTAAGGCAAGGTTGCAGTGTACAGATCGATTGCCGAGGCGAACGATTCCCTGGCGTCGGTGTTGCGGCAGTCTTTCATCTGCTGATAGGCCATTTCCTGGAAAGCACTGATGTCGCAACGGTAGATTGCGGTCGCGTTGCTCGCCGCGCGGATTCCTTCGTCATATTTCTTGAGCTGGCCTTCCACGAATGCATAATCGCCCCACATAACGCCGGAAACCGGCAGCTCTTCTTCGATGTGGCGAAGCATGTCTTGCTCCGCTTCATTGATATGGCCGTCTTTGTACCTTGCAATCGCCCTGCGATACAGCAGGTGGAGCGCGTTCGCGTCGGCCGCCATACTCTGCTCAAACTGGTTTGCCGCGTTGGAGTAGTCGTTCACGGCCAAACTGCATTCGCCCAGGACTTCAAGTGCCTGGGCCTTTAGCTCGGGCTGCCCGTCCAGGCGTTCCACGAGTGGCAGCGCTGCCCTTTCGGCTTCCTGTATCCGGCCCAACAGCAAAAGCGATTTCGCCCGGGCCAGTTCCAGAGTGTCGGATTCTCGAAGTGCCAGTGCAGCCCCGAAATCGCGGTAAGCAGCATTGTAACAGCCGTGCTCAAAGTAAAGGTAGCCGCGGTTCGAGTAGAGAGTGTATCGGTCGGCAAGCCCTAGTGTTTCCAAGTCTGCCACCTTGTTCAAATGATAGAGTGCCAGACCAGGCTGGTTAACACGTGACCAACAGAAACTGAGGAGAAACTGTGATTGCCGGTCGAGTGTAGACTGCGCCAGCAGGCTATCGATAGCGGCGCCATATTCGCCAGCAGCCTGTTCGGCTTGCGCCATCCTGAATTGCCAGTTGTCGTCCGGTGGCTCCGTGCCAGATGCCTTCTCTAACCATTGTTTTGCCTTAACCGGTTCGTTTCTTGACATGCAAAGTGCGGCTGCACTCATACAAGTCCGGTGTTTCTCGGCGGGCCCCGGCGCGAACGCGAGGCTCCGCTCATAAGCTTCAAGGGAAGCTGGCACACGATCAAGTGCTGCAAGGCCTGCTGCGAACTCCTGCAGGAACCGCCAGTTCGGTGCCTTTTCGACCAAGCTCTCCATGCACTTCACGTAGTCCTGATTCCTGCCGGCCGCCTGGTGAACCAGTGCCAGTTCGTACGTTGCCTCAATGAGCAGTGTTGTGCTCAGCCTGTCTGTGCTCAGGACCCTTTTCAGCAACTGCTCGCTCTTCCCGCCCGTCCCAGACGCTTTCAGCAGGTAATGATAGTGCAGTGCTGCGGCAGGATCGAACTCATCAGACAGGAGATCCTCATACCGGGCAATCGCATCGTCCGTCCGGCCGGCGGCTACAAGTGCTGCGGCAAGCTCGCGGACAAGATCGACACGGCGCGGGTCCCCGTCAGGGAGCTCTTTGATCGCGTTCTCGAAGGCCTGGCTCGCTTCATCATATTTCCACATACGCTGCAGCATGTATGCCCTTGACAGATGCAGATCCGCATACTGAGGGTAACGCTCAAGAAGCTCAGTACAGATAGCGAGCGCTTCGGAAGTCTTGCCCAGATGGTCAAGCGTTCTTACGAGAAACACCCGGATATGGTCATTACCCGGGTCGTTCTGCGCCGCACCCCGGAAGTCGCGCAACGCCTGTCCGTACTTGCCTTCAGCCGCAGCCCGGTGCGCATCCTCAAGCAGGGACGCGTTCTTGTAGCGGATGCGTTGCCTCTCGACCGGGCCGAGTGTACGCACGCGTTCGGGAATAGGAATATCTTCGGCGACAGCTTCCGGCAATCCCCAAAGCAGTACGCAGCAAGGAACGAAAACCGCCACTACCCGAAGATGCCAAGTAGTTACAGAGGCTACCCCTTTGCGTGCTGTCTTCACTTGGCGCTTTCCTCGATGGTAATTTCCAGCTGCTTCGGCGTGATGGCTTTCGTCGCCAGCAGGATCTCGCCCAGCTTCTGATGAGTTTCCTTCTGCCGTGCAAGCGCTGCATCGATCTGTGCCGAAGTAACCAGATGACGATCAACAAGAATCTCGCCCAGACGCTTGTGATAGCGACGCAGGTGGTTGTCCGGGGGAAAAATATGGGCCGTCTTTTCCCATTTCGGGGTTGTACCGGAAAACTTTGCCCGGACGAAGTGGCCTATTGCCATAACCGAAGCACAGAAATTTATGAAATTGCCGACTACCAGCCGGGGGACAGCCATTATCC
>SPBP01000146.1 GCA_004525935.1 Lentisphaerales bacterium
ATCAACCATTCGCGCAGATATCCGTCGGATGGAACCCTTTTTGTCCCGCTTGAGCGCTTTGGCATCGGCAATGTCTCCCCTGCAATATGACGTAATGAAATCCCCGAAAGTGTGCGAGATTAGACCGGGCCGGTTGCGAAACCAATATGGAAACTGATAGATGATAGCTACTTCGCAGCGCGGAATGCGGAGAAGGACAACGGGACTACAGGACTACCGGACTACAGGACAACGGGACAACAGGACCCTGCTTCGCTCGCGGACGAGCTACGCAGGGCAGGCAACGGACAACTCATTACAGAAGATCGCACTTGTCCGCCTCCCTCCGTCGCTCTGCGAGCTATGGCGGACACGCTGGAGGAAAGATCGCGAAGGAAAGAGATATGCCATCGACTGCATATGATTCCTTGAAAGACAAGGAGGAGGATGATACAAACCAGGCAATGAAAGACGATCGAAGCAATGTACTTGATGTTACCGACGAATGGCTGGAATGGTACCGGATGCCCGACATGCGACAGAGTGTCTGTCCCCAATTCCCTTGACGCCCTCGCTATTATCATGCATGATAATAGCATGGAGATAAGATCCAGTGTTTCCAGGCAACTGAGGCGAAGGCGCCTGGAGTTGGGATTGTCACTGACCGAGGTAGCGCGTCGTGCCGAAACATCTGCCGCTACGCTGTCGCGCTACGAGCACGACTGGATAAGATTCGAGACACACACGCTTCGCAAGCTGGCTGTTGCCCTCGGGTGCGAACTCAGCATAGAACTCCGCCCCAGAACACGACGCAGATCCACGGTTCGCAATACGCGCGAGGCCTGTGCCCGCCTGAAGCGGCTGTTCTGGGATCACCCGCTCAACGAAGCAGACTTCAAAACTCACCCGGTCTGGGTGGTTGAGCGCGTCCTTGAATACGGAGCTCTTGATGACATTCACGCGCTGCGCGATACCATGGGCCGAAAGTCGTTCTTGAAGGCGGTCGCCGCGGCGGGCAGAGTCTCGCCACGAACACGGAACTTCTGGTGTCAGATCCTCGAAATGGAGGGCATGTCATGCACGAAAAAGTTCTCCCGCAACACAGCCTGGAACTCCTGAGCAAACTTGAGGCGGAAAAGTCCCCGCTACTCTCAGGCTGGACACTGGCCGGCGGTACAGGACTGGCCGTTCATCTGGGACACCGTATCTCGGAGGATTTCGACTTCTTTCGAACAGACGATCTGGACGTTCGATCGCTCCACGACATAATTGGACGGCATGGCTGCTATGAGACACTCCAGGAAGAAGAACACACTCTGACCGTCCTGCTCAATGAAACCAAACTATCCTTCTTCCGCGTACGCGATCCGTTCCTCTTTGACACTGTTCCCTATCGATCCTTTTCCATAGCGGATGTTCGCGATATAGCACTGATGAAACTGGCCGCGATTTCCGGCAGGGGCAGCCGCAAGGATTTTGCAGACCTGTATATCATTCTGCAGGACCAGCCGGCGCTCGAAGATTACTTCGAGCTGCTGCCCCGTAAGTATGCCGCCGACCGGCTCAACACTTACCACATACTCAAGAGCCTGACTTACTTCGAAAACGCCGAAACAGAACCCATGCCGCAAATGCTGATACCGTTCGACTGGGAGGAATGCAAAGGCTTCTTCGTTCGCGTGGCCCGCGCAATCGTCCTGCCTTAGTTCTTCGGGTCGACTGCAATGGTAACCGCACCGTCCGGGCCGTCCGCGACCATGAATTGAACGCCTTCTGAAACAAGCACCTTCTTCAGTCCATCGGGCTCGGTAGTGAGTTGTCCGGAAAATACGTTCTCGTATTCTATATCGCTGATTCGCCCGTTGATCATTGAAATCGGCCTCTTCGACATTCGATACGCCTGGTCCCGGGAATGAGTGGTCAGAATGATTGTGGCGTTCTTGTCGGCATTCAGCCGGTTGATTGACTGTTCGACCGTATTGATGTTGCGCCGGTCGACGTTCGCGGTCGGCTCGTCAAACAGGTAAACATCCGCGTCCAGCACAAGTGTCCGCGCCAGTGCAACTCGCTGCGCTTCGCCGCCCGACAACGTATGCGCGGCCCGGCGCGCCAGGCGAGACAGGGACAGTCGTTCCAGTATCTCGTTGACCTTCTGTTGGATGTCGTTCTTCGGCAAGCCCCGCACCTTTAACCCGCGGGCGACGTTGTCATAGACGTTCATAAGGACAGGCGGTTCTCTGCGGTCCCTGCGTCCCTGCGGGAGGATTGCACAATCTTGAACCCGACTTCACCCTTCGTGGTTACGTCGAGCGTTCGAGGACGAGGACGAGGACGAGGACGATTCATCCCCCCTGACACCCGAAATCTGACGCCCAGAACCTGCCCGCCCGCCGTAGCCATGGCGGAGGCGGGACACCTCCCACACTCCCATATTCCCATACAGGTCAGCTCCCTGACCCGATATGCGCAAACAGCATATCGGTCGGCAAAAAAAGTGCAATCCCCGAGAGTCACTTCGTCTTTCCGAAGATGCGATGGTGACACCGGTCTGCATATTGTCTTACCGAGCCATCGAGTTTTGCCTGCTTGTTGCCGTGAATGGCTACGAGCCGCGCAGGCTTGCCACGGATGAACAAGCGGTCCACCTCGATGCCACGCCAGCCGGCAGGCATAGTCACAGGAAGCTTCGCCCAGTCCTTCAAGTTTACGGATTTCATAGCCACGCGGGGTGGCTTCGACACGGCTGACGATCCATTCGGCCACTCCCTTGAGGCAGGAAACATACCACGGTCCGATTCTGACTCGCACGAATAATTAAGCCGGAACGCAGCTCTTCTAACCTGACCGTTGTCAAATCACGGCGGTCACTTCAATTTCGCACAGCAATTCCTCACGGCAGATGTTCGTATCAAGTTGAAACAGGGTTCTTTCCCGCGGGAACGCGGCCGCATCTAGAAGATCGAGACAGTTCGGCAGATCCTCGCTCCGTTTGAGATAGACGATGGCCTGGGCCACGTTGGCGAAGTTGCCGCCGGCCTGCTTCAGGATGGCGGCAATGACCTCGAGCGTGAAAGCAAGTTGCTGATCGAAATCTCCGATATGAATGCTGACGCCATTCCTGTCGATCGAGGCCGTGCCGCTGACGAATAGAGCCTTCTGGTCTGCGAACTGAACCGAGAGCGCCCTGCTGAACAGCTTGTCGTATTCGACCGGTTCATTCTGCAACGGGGAAGGTTCCCGTTGGATGTTGATCCGGTTGCCGGAAGATGCCCAACACTCAAGCGATAACGGGGTGCGTTCAATATGGTGGCCTTCGATGCCGGTACTGGCTGGAATCAGGTGGCGCCGCGGATCGAACCAGTCGTCGAAGAATTGGGCGCGCGCGAAATTCAGATCCGGATAACCCGATAGAATATCATCCATGAACAACCAGATCCGTGCAATGTCCGACGCCTGCATGTTGTGCGCGTGAAGCTGGCTGCGGAGATCGTCGAATGAGGAAGTCAGACCTCGCCTGGTCGAGGAGTCCGGGCTCAAGATAGGTGCTCCGAAGAAGAGGTGTATGCCATCGGCATCGACGGTGATCGAGCCGTCATGTTTTCTCAGGCAGGTTCCCGTACTGGTCGGCTTGGCCACCACCAGAGCGCGTTGCGTCTGGAGTTCCGATCCGCCAACCAGAATCAAAGGCTTGTTACACCGATTCGGAGCGATAGCATGGCCAGACAATATGTTTGAACGATCCACCAATGGCTGCGGAACGATGATTCTTTCCTGGACAACAAATCCATCGGTGCCGATCCGGTCCTGAAGCCACGAACCTGCCGCAGAATCGGCAAGGTTGCCGGTCGTGTGGAATTCCAGGCAAAACGCCTTATCCAGCAGTGTCACTTGTGGTTGCATGGTTCGTTCTGAATTGCCGCAGGGATTAAACCGAGATGACCGGTAAAGCACACGTCACTAGTGTACTCGGCGATCGTTTGCTCTGCGCCCAACTGCCCGGTCGAAAGATCTACTCGTCGAAACGAACCACTGCTGCCGACCAGGAATGTCTCACCGTCCGCCGATGCGGCGATGCCATAACTGTCGAGTTGGCAAATGTGTGGCGAGACTGAGGTGTCGATCCGCTCGGTCGCGCCGATTTCAATAGTTTTGAAGAGTGTCATGGAGTCCGCATGAATAAGGAAGATCGTGCCGGGATAGCCGGTCACGCCGATAAGAGTGTTGCCGCGGTGCCGGAAGAGGGTATGGGTCGTGATTCGGTGAAAGTCGGGTCGGGAGAACGTGCCCAACAATTGCGGGCCCTGCTCGGTCAGCCGGAACTTGTGGATCAAAGCGGGTCCGCAGATCGCGATCTTGGGGCCGACCAGGCCGATGTTATGGCCTGAGATGTAACAGACCTGCGGATCTTCCGGATCGAATTCCACATGACCTGCTGTCGACATCGACAGCCGCCATGTCTGCGAGGTCTGCAGATCCAGCGCCAGAACGCGTGATGGCAGGATGCCCGTTTCCTTCAGGTGTTGCCGGTAGGGCTGGTCCTGCTTCCGTTGTGCGCACGACCCCGGCTCTTTGAGGTAGAGGCCGAGTTCGGTCAGTACCACATAGCGATGCGCAGGGCAAACGGCAAGCTGGTGCAGAGAGTCACCCAGTGCACCTTGCCAGACCCGCTCAGCCCCTTTCCGGTCGAGTCGACTTTTCCAGATCGATACGGTCACATCTATTCTTGCATCATGGATGCGTCGCGCAGTGTGTTCGATGGGCCAGGAGGCAAACCAGAGCGCACCTTCCTCGGCATCGAACCAGTTGGTAGTGGCCAGGAAGTCATTGCCAATACCCGGGTCGACCAGTTGCGCAGAAAGCTGTTGCAGATCAAGGTGCAGGAACCGGTTGAAGAAGTTCAAGCCGACCTGGCATTGCCCGTCATGTAATCCAAGATAACTGTGAGGCGCCAGGGCGTAGCCCCACCATTGGGGTGCCGATAGATGGTAAGGGAAGAGAGTATCGTCGATGCCAAGGTCGGACTTCATCGCAGAAAAATCGGCGGCAAGCTGCTGTTCAAAGCCTTGCAGGTCGATCTTCAGGCAACGCCAATCCTGCTCGGTCGCCCGCTTGATCAGGTGCGATTGCTGCAGAGTCCCCTTGTGGATTGCCGGGGCGATAATGGTGTCCCAGACATCGTCGGCCGACGAAAGACTCAGACGATGTGCCGTGGACGGGCAGGGGAGGAAATGTTCGGGGGTCATGATGTAGTTCGTCTTTCCGGCAGGCGGAACAGGTCGCCAAAATAGCAGTTGTAATGATCCGGGCTGAAGGGGGCGACCCCTGAATCGGGATAGAAAGTCAGTTCGCCGAAAAGAATCCTGTTATCGACTGAATAGAGATCCACCCTTATGAACGGAAAGCCTTCACTCAATGTGCAGGCAATCCGTTGCATCTCGGCAAAATTGTCGGGCTTCTCAATATCCAGGTCGCTCGACGGCTTGCCTTTGCTGACCGGCATGTGGCTCCAACTCATATCGAATGCTTTGTATTTGAGGCCGCTCTCGCTGAACCGCCCGGTACAAACCCAGACCACGACAGCCTTTCCGTCATAGCAGTAGAACTTGTAGTCGATCAGCTCGCCGTATCCTTCATTTTCCAGGTACTTCTCGCAGATTATCCGCGGCCTGATGTTCTTGTATGCCCATTCCCTGCCTTCATAATAGTGCTTGGACTTAAGCCATTTCTTCATCTGCAGACGACACTTGTTCCAGTCGAGGGAGTTCCTGTCTTTGCAGATGATATTCATGTTGTAGCCGTGCGTGGCTTTGAGGATGAAACTTCCGGGCAGGGATGCAGGATCAAGCTGGTCAACATCTTCGGACACAAAGTAGATATCATTCAGTATGGCGCCGAATCCCTTCTCTGTTACGTATTCCCGGACCTTGTACTTGTCCACGAGATCCGGCATTAATGGGTTTCTGTAATACAATTTGTACCATTGAAGTTTGTCATCAAACGTTTCGGGCGATTTCATGTTCGGGAAGCGGCCATAGAAGTAACGGAAGAACAGATTAATGTAGAGCCTGTCGGGCAAAGCGTGTGACATTGATTTCAGCGTTTTCTTCAAGACAGGTAACACGGGTCGCCCTCCGATAAAACAGAACAGGCCGAATGTTAATTTGCCCGGATACCGGAAGCAAGCTTGGGTCGTACGAAAGCCTTCGACAGGCCGAGTTG
>SPBP01000042.1 GCA_004525935.1 Lentisphaerales bacterium
GTGCCTGGCAGTTGCGAGCAGGTCTCGAAAGTATCATGACGCGGTCTCGATACTGGACAGGGGTGAACTTGAACACCCGTTGATCGTGACCAACGAGGTATACGAAAATGCTGTCCGCGAAATCACGTACCCCGAGGGCTACACGTTTGCGCGAACAGTTGAGGAAACGGAAGAGGATGAAGATCTTTTCATTGTGCGTACAAGGGTAACGTGGTCGGCAAAGGGCAAGACCGCATTTGAAGAGGTGGCGCAATACCTGTACAGCACGAATCACCCGTGACGGAACGTCGAGTAGCGTAGCGGCAACTAGAAGATAAGAGAACCACGGATGAACACGGATTGACACAGATAATATGACACCATGAAGAGCATGAAGGACATGAAGAAATGTGAGGCGATTGACGCGTGGGTTGAGAACCTTTGTTCTCTGAACCTTCATGATCTTTATGTCCTTCATGGTGAAATGAATCAGGAGTTCGGTTCATGAGCATTCGGAAATCAAGAAGCGGCTTTACTCTGCTTGAGCTGATGCTCGCGCTGGCGTTGGGAATCCTGGCCTCGACAATGGTTGTCGTGACATTCGCCGTGGTCGTCAAGTCATGGCGGACGGGCACGCGGCTTGTCGACGACCTGCATCACGGTGATTTCGTGATGGATCAACTCGTGAGCGGATTGCGTTCGGCATATTACCCGGACGCCAGTGGCAAGATTATCGAATACGGGTTCTGGCTTGAAGACCAAGGCAGTGGCGAATTTGCGAAGGACTCAATAAGCTGGGTGAAGCTGGGGGCATCCCTGGCGGAAGAAGCGTCAGCCGTCGTCGCGGGTCCGCACAGGACGAGATTCTCCATAGAAGACGATGCCGACAGGGAGCCCGGTGCAGCCGTGCGGTTCTGGCGTCCTTATTCGCAGCCGGATGACTTTGACCCGTCCGAGATTCCACCTCAATTCCTTTCCTCACGCGTCACGGGCTTCGACTGCAGGGTTGCAACGAACATGGTTGATGGCGAGTGGGAGTGGGAAGACGTGTGGGAGGAAGAGAGCACGAACCACCTGCCGCGTGCAGTTGAGCTGACGCTCTTCCTGCGTCCGCTTGACGAAGGCGGGGAGCACCTGGAAATGCGGAGGTACGTGGAATTACCTGTAGCTCATCTTTCGTGGAAGTAACGTGGAACGATTCGGGAATAGATAGATGCTGAGAAACAGAAAAATGACGCCGGTGGAATCGAGGCGTGGGTCCGTACTGATCCTGACCCTCTGGGCGGTCGTGCTGTTGTCGGTGATCATCGGGTCGTTTGCATTTGATATGCATATTGAAGCGCGAATTGCGTCGTACTACCGCAAGCGGCTGAAGGCCGATTACCTTGCTCGGTCCGGCATTGAACGCGCCAGGATGCTGCTGGTCCGCAGCGCCGACCCGGAGATCAAGCAGGAGGCGTATGAGGAACAGGACGCACCGTGGTACGCAAATGCGAAGCGGCTGGCATATGGTTCCGCAATACACGGCGTGCGGGACACACTCGACACCGGGTCGGCAAGCGTCAGCATCGTGCCCGAGCCTGCGCGGCGCAATGTCAACCGGCTTCAAGAGGACGACTGGGAACGCATCCTGGAACTCGGTGGCATCCCCGAAGATCTCTGGCCCAACCTGATCGATGGCTTCCTGGACTGGACCGATGCGGACGGCAATTCGCGACCGTATGGTGCAGAGACCGACGACTACTATGGTATCCAGGAAATGCCTTCCCGTGCGAAGAACGGACCACTCTACACCGTTGACGAACTACTGTTGATCAAGGCATTCACTCCGCAGATTCTCTACGGAGGTCGCCCCTCTGGATGGGACGACGAAGACGAAGCGATGACCGGGATAGCCGATCTCCTGACGGTGTTCGGAGACGGCAAGGTGAACGTGAACGCCGCCTCGGCCCGGGTGTTGATGTCGTTGCCGTCCGTTGACGATCTGACGGCGGAAGATATAATCAACGAGCGCGAAGGCAACATGGACGAATACGATCCTAATCAGGATTACTCCTTCGAAAACGAATCCGATTTCTTCGGTCGCATCCCGGCGCTCAGCGGACACCTGAAGAACAGGATCACCGTGGGGGCTGGTGTATACAGGATCACATCGATCGGTGCCTCGGGGGGTGTATCGCGCCGGATTTCCTGCATTGCGACGGTCGATAAGAATGGCCGGATGACGATTCTCAGGTGGCAGGAAGACGAAGGATGAGGAAAAGCCGCTTTCTCGCAGCCTGAAGGGCTGCGAGCAACAGTGAACAAGATGGTTGCGCCGGCGGGCAAATGTCCGCAGAATAGTGCGCCTTGGTGTCAGTTCGGGGACGGACGGCACCCGGATGGAAAGGCGGATCAGACCGATGGCAAAGGACTTCGTAACGGGCTTCACGGTACGCGATGGCGTGCTGGAAGTCACCTCCCTGCGACATGCCCGCGGGAATAGAGCGGTGGTGATGGACACGATTCGCGTCGATCTCCGCGAGGGCGATGCCCCGGCCCCGGACCTGTTCGATAGCGGTGCGGTTGAGCCCGGCCCGGCGCTTCCCGGCAAGATCAAGGCCGCCTGCCGTCCGGCAAAGGGACTCGTCTCCGTTGCATTGCCGTCGGAGCATGTGCTCCTCCGGGTCTTGAACCTGCCGACGGTCAATGACGACGAGATTGCCGGGATGGTCGACATCCAGATGGACAAACTTTCTCCATTCCCCGCGGACAATACGATTACCTCCTACGAAATACTCGCCCGGTCAGACACAGGGTCGACGGTTATCGTCGCCGCGGCACGCCGGAATATGGTTGATGCGCTGGGGTCGGTGATGAGCAACGCGTCACTCTTTGCCCGGCGACTGGACGTGGAGACGCTGTGCTGGTTGCAACTCCTGTCCGACGCCGATGAACTCGCCGAGGCCGGATGCCAGATCGTTATTCTCCGTGATGTACGCACGACGGATCTCGTGGCGCTTCGTGACGGGCTTCCAATCGTGATGACGTCCATGGGCCGGACGGATCAGTTATCGGATGAAGAGATGTGCGCAGAGCTGGACTATGTTCTGACCGCACTGGAGGCCGAGCACGGGGTTACCCGGATCGATTCCCTGGCCCTGTGGCACTGGGGTCCGGCGCCGAGCGCCCTGATAGCAGCGATAAAGGACATTATTCATGGTGACGCCGTGACGCGTCCGTTCAACTCCCTGCCCTCCCTTTCCGAGGGACTCGCGCGTCGCACTTTGAATGAGGGCTCATGCCTTAACCTCGCGCCGTCGGCGTGGCATGCCGGCGAGAAGCGGATCCAGTTCAGGAAGAATCTTGCGGCAGCCACGGTGGTAATGCTGGGTATCTGGCTGGCAACTATCCTCGCGATTATTGCCGGGCTCTATATACAGCGGCATCGAAGCATTGTCGGGGAGACACGCCTTGCCGAACTGAAAGAGCCGGCCAGGGAAGCGCGCAGGCTGAAGAACCTGCTGGACCTGATCGAGCGTTACACTGCACGCGAGCACTCCGCACTCGAATGCCTGAAGGAAGTGTCCAGCCTCATGCCGGGCACAATTGAGCTTGCGATCTTCAAGTATGACAACGAGAGGGCCCGGCAGGTTCAGCTGCAGGGCGAGTCGGCCCTGGCCAATTCTGTCTATGATTTTGAAGAGGCGCTGCGGGGCTCGCGGTTGTTCGAAAGTGTCGAGCTGGATGGTCCGAAAAGCCTTCGAACCGGCAAGCACAGTTTCTCAATCACGTTGACTCTGCTGAAAGGCGCCGAATGAAGCTTTCCACCAGAGAGATCATGCTGGCCTGGGTGACCTTCATGGTCGTGTTGTTCGCTGCAACCTACCTGGTCTGTAAACCCCAGATAGCAAAGTGGCGCGAGCTGCACGCTGAAGTCATGGTCCTGGAAGAGCGCGTCCGTTCTGACCGTGCCATGATCGACGGTCGGGCCGAGTGGGAGCGGCGGCTCGGCGAACTGAAGAAGTCAGTGCGGCCCCTGCCCGCCGGCAAGGGAGAAGCAACTTATCTGAAGCGGACCATCGGCGATCTTGCCGGCCAGTCGGGAATCGCGCTCAGGGACCGGCGCGACGGCGAAGAAGTGAAATACGGCGGTGTTTATTCGCTTCCGATAACCTGTCCCTGGGACGGTAACACGGCGGCGCTGGTCAAATTGCTCTTTGAACTGGAGTCGCACGATGTTATGTTTGACGTGAAGGAGTTGACGGTCAGATCCTCCGGAAACGATCAACTCAAGGGCAGTTTCACCGTCTATTGTCTGTATGTCGGAGCGGAGGGTCAATAATCATGAGCTTCATCCACACACCTCAGTCACAGAAATGGATTTCGCCTTTGCTGGCACTCACCATGCTGCTGCCTTCGACCGGCCTGTGCCAGGACGGGGACAACCGCACTTTCGAGCCGAAATTCATCCAGGCCAAGCTGGCAATCGTGTTGAAGGAATACGGGGAGTTGGCGGGGCGCACCATACTCATGGCTCCCGAGGTGAATGCAAACACGGAAATAACCCTGCGCAGCCAGTCACCGTTGACGAAACAGGAATACATGAACGCGATCGAAAGCATGCTGGCCATGAGCGGCATTGCGATTGTTCCACACCAGGATAAGTTCCTGAAGGTTGTGCCCGCCGATGCCGCCCGGGCAAATGCGATGACAACGCAGATCGAACCGTGGGGTGATCTCCCGCCGGATACGGACAACCTGATAAGCCGCGTTGTTGTGCTGCGCAACATGGAAGTCGCCGAAGGCCAGAAGATCATCGATGCGCTGAAAAGCAAGAACGGCAAAGTCCATGCACTTGAACGGATTAACGGCCTGCTCGTGACGGACTCATCGGCAAACATCAGCAGGATCCTTGAAATTCTCGAGCATATTGACCAGCCGGTTGAAACGCGCGAGCAGTTGTTTGTCATGCCGATCCGGCACGGCATGCCGTCGGAGATCAAGGCTAAGCTGGAAGAGATCATTGTCGACCTGAAAGAAGAAAAGACAGCCGCTCCCACCGTGGCACTGCCCAGAGCATCGGGAGCGCCGGGCGTCATAAGGGCGCGCCCCGATGCCGCGCCGGCGCGGGCACCCGTGGCCATTGCCGGGGCAGAGCCGGAAGTCGAGCGCGGCATCGTCCGCGGCAAGGTCAAGGTTGTCGCCGATGATCGCACCGGCATTCTTATCATCATCACCCGACCCTCCAATATGACGTTCTTTGAAGACATCGTGAAGGCGTTCGATGTCGAAACCGCGCCGGATGTACTCGTAAAAGTGTTCCGGCTCGAGTTCGCGGATGCCGACTCGATAGCCGGGATGCTGAACACCCTGGTCGGTTCGGCCGGCGCCAGGGACCAGGGGTCCGCAGCCGCGGGCGCGGCGGGCGGCGCGCCCGGCGAAGACAAGGGCGCCAGGGGAGTTGCACTCGAGGAATATGTCAGCGAACGAATCAAGGCAATGGAAGATGGAGAGAAATCGAAGGTGGGCGAGTTGCGGGCGGAGAACATCAAGATTCTGCCCGATAAGCGCACAAACTCGCTGATCATAATGGCCAGCAGGTCGGACCTCGCTACCATTGAAGAAATCATCCGCGACATGGACATGATGCTGTCCCAGGTACTGATCGAAGCGGTGATCATCGAGATTGATCTTGGCGATACGCTCAAAACCGGTGTCGACTGGATCCAGCGTTCCCTTCTTGCCTACAAGCCCAATTCGGCGGGGGGACGAAGTCCAGTCATGTCATTTGCGGGCAGAGCGGGTGCCGGCAACCTGAATCCGGCCGATGCAACCACGACCCCGGCATTCCCGACGGGTCACGGATTGACATACTTCTTTACCCATTACGGACTGAACATAGACATGGTCGTACAGGCGGCGTCCACGGATGACCGCACACACATCATCTCTTCTCCGGTTATCCTGACGACCGACAATACGGAAGCAAAAATAACGTCGACTGAGCAGATCTACATTTTCACAGGAAAGAAATATGACCAGTATCAGAACCCTTACGACGATTATACCACGAAGGATATCGGCCTGGATCTCTCGGTTAAACCGCACATCAATACAAATAAGGTCGTGATGATGGAGATCACGCAATCGATGAGTCAACCGGGCGACGTAGGCGCTCCGCAGAGCGGCAGCAAAATATCCAGCACACGCACGCTGACCGCCTCCATTGCGGTCCGACACGGCGAGACCATCATCCTCGGCGGGCAGGTCCGTACGGAGAAGGGCCAGAGCAGGGACAAGGTTCCACTGGTGGGTGACATTCCACTGGTGGGGCGCCTGTTCAATTCCTCATCCGACACTTTCAAGCGTACGGAAATGATTGTGTTCATCACTCCGTATGTGCTCGACACGAATGAGGAGATAGAGGCAGAAGCATTGCGACGACGGAATGCGCTGGATATTGACGGCAGCTGGAAAAGAGACTGGTCGAACAGCAAGCTTGCCGAGCCGACGGCAAAACAGATCTGGGAAGAGAAACGAGCGGCAAAGGAACTTGCGCGCGAAGAAGCTCGGACGCGGCGGGCGGAGAAAGCAGCGGCGGCAGCAGCGGAACGGGACTCCCGGCCGCAGCCCGGCCGCGCATCCGGCCAGCTCCGTGCCAGGCAGCCGGTGGCTTCGACGGAGCTATCGGATGAGCAGGTAGCAGAACTCCTGCTGCAAAATGAGGCCCGTTGGTCCGAGGATCTCAAACAGGTCGATGCGCTGGCGGTCGAATCCAACCGTCAGGAGAAGTGACCGCGGAAGATGCGTGTGGATTTCTAAGTCCCACGACAGCGAATATCCAATATCCAACGCCCAAATCCAATGATCAAGGGAACTGCATTCTGCCTTCCGATCCGCACCGGGACCCGTGAGATCAAGACTTGGGAATTGGATATTCCTTGTTGGACATTGGATATTGGGCAGGATCCGTGTGGATTTGTGAGTGCCGGGACAAAAGCCCACGGCACCCCGACCTTGCATGGCTTTAGGGCCATTATGCCGATTTCCCCCATCTGGTGACGAAAGCCTGCAAAATATGCAGGTTAAGGGTGTTGACAGGCAGGGAGTGCGCGTATATTGTGCTTCGTTTCTTCGGAAAACGACATGAAAACGACATTACCGAAAACTAATGATATATCGCGGGCGTGGTTGTTGGTTGACGCCGACGGCAAGAGCCTGGGGCGGCTCGCCACGAAGATAGCCGACGCGCTGCGCGGTCGGACGAAGCCCATCTACACGCCGCATATCGATACGGGTGATTTTGTTGTAGTGGTGAATGCCGAGAAAGTGAAGCTGACCGGCAAGAAGGAAGAGCAGAAGCTCTATGACAGGTATTCCGGCTTCCGCGGCGGGTTGAAACGAACGAAGGCCTCAACCATGAGGGCGTTGCATCCGGACCGCATGATTACTCTTGCGGTGAAGGGCATGATGCCGAAGAATCACCTGGCAAAGAACGCAATGAAGCGGCTCAAGGTATATGCCGGTACTGAACATCCGCATGTGGCCCAGAATCCGCAAGCTGTGGAGTTATAGTCATGGTCGAAAAGACAACAGGTTTTGAAGCAACAGGACGGCGTCGCTGCGCCGTAGCGCGCGTATGCCTGACACCGGGCTCCGGCAAGTGGCAGGTTAACCGGCGTGATGCGAAAGAGTATTTCACAGTCGACACAACGCGGAACTACATCGAGCAGCCCATGAAGCTGACGGATACTCTTTCCAAGTTCGACCTTAATGCCAAGGTTTCCGGCGGCGGGATTACGGGGCAGGCCGGCGCACTCAGACACGGGATTGCCCGTGCCTTGACGCTTGCCGACGCTTCGTTGCGCGAGGTACTGAAGAACAGCGGATGCCTCACCCGCGACGCCCGCATGAAGGAACGCAAGAAGCCCGGACAGCCCGGCGCACGCAAGCGCTTCCAGTTCTCGAAGCGGTAATCACCAGGCAGGCAATCCAGGCGGCTTCGGCACAACGGCATTCCCGGGGTTTCGACACGTTTGTCTTCCTCTCTCTTTTTTCTCGATACACCGGCCTTACGGGTATATTACTCTGCCAGTACGGGCTCTGGTGGTGGCAAAAGGTTTATGAAGAATAGTGCAACAATTGATGGCGGCATAACCGCCGCAAAAGGATTCAGTGCGGCCGGCATATGTGCCGGCATAAAGAAGTCCGGACGGCCCGACATGGCGTTGGTCGTCTCGGATTCTCCCGCCGCTGTGGCCGCAGTTTTTACGACCAATAAGGTCCAGGCTGCGCCGGTCCGGCTTTGCCGGAAACACCTGTCGGGGCGGACCGGGCGGGCAGTGATAATCAACAGCGGCAATGCCAACGCCTGCACCGGCGAACAGGGCGCCACTGACGCACTGCGCATGGGAGAACTCACGGCGCAGCTGCTGGGAGTCGAACCATCAATGGTGTACGTCTGCTCCACCGGCACAATTGGCGTTCCAATGCCGATGGCCAAAATCGAGGCCGGGATTCACGCGGCTGTTGCTGCGCTTGCCCCGGATGGCGGGGACCGGGCCGCAAAGTCGATCATGACGACTGATACCGTCGACAAGCAGATTGCGCTGGAGTTGACTATCGACAACAAGCCCGTGCGGATCGGCGGCATGGCCAAGGGCGCCGGCATGATCGAGCCGAACATGGCGACAATGCTCTCCGTGTTGACTACCGATGCGGCCGTTGACGGAGAGGCATTACAGGCCTGTCTAGCCAACGCTGTGAAACAGAGCTTCAACTGCATTTCGGTCGATGGCGATCAAAGCACGAATGATACCGTCCTCTTTCTTGCCAACGGCGCGGCCGGGACGGATGTCCTTTCGGCAACTCATCCCGACTGGCCGGCCTTCTGCGCAGCGGTTGACGAGGTCACGCGACACCTGGCGATAAGCATCGTCAAGGATGGTGAAGGCGCGACGAAGTTTGTAACGCTCACCGTTTCCGGCGCAGCCTCCGAAGCGGATGCGCGGGCCGTTGCACGGGCGGTTGCTAATTCATTACTAGTCAAGACTTCGTGGTTCGGCGAAGACCCGAACTGGGGTCGGATCATGGATGCGGTGGGTTATTCCGGCGCAGAGGTGAACGAAACACTTGTCGACGTCGCATATGACGGAATTCTGGCCGTGGCAAAAGGACAATCGGCGGGCATGGCGGAACAGGAACTTCACTCGGTCCTGGCAAAACCGCAGTTCCGGATCGATATCTCGCTTAACCTGGGGTCAGCTTCCCACAAGCTTTACACGTGCGATTGTTCACACGAGTATGTGAAGATTAACTCGGAGTACACCACTTAAGAACGGGCCGATCCCGTGCACGGCATGGCGGTGACATATGGACGAACTGATAAGAAAAGCTGATGTTCTGATAGAGGCGCTTCCCTATATTCAGCGGTTTAGGGGTGAGACAATTGTCGTGAAATTCGGCGGCAGCGCCATGGAGGAGAAAAAGTATTCCGACGGCATTCTCGCCGACGTGACATTCATGGAATGCGTGGGAATGCTGCCCGTGGTCGTGCATGGCGGGGGCAAAGTCATTTCGCGCAACATGAAGGAACAGGGCATTGAATCCATGTTCGTCCAGGGCCTGCGGGTGACATGCGAGAAGAGCATTGCCGTGGTGGAGAAGGTCATAAAGGAAGAGGTCAACGCGGGCATTGTAAAGACTCTCGGCCAGATGGGGGCCCGGGCGCAGGGCGTCCATGGTGAGACTGTCTTCTCGGTCATGAAGAAGACCGGGCAGCATCCCGAAACGGGCGAAACATTGGACTGGGGGTTCGTTGGCGAACCGGTGTCGGTTGAAACCGGGGAGGTCCGTGACCTGCTTCAGCGGGGCATTATTCCGGTCGTCACGCCACTCGGCCTCGGCCCCGACGGCAAGGTCTACAACATCAATGCCGACATTGCTGCCGCCGCGCTGGCCGCAGGCCTGAAGGCGCGGAAGCTCGCGTTCCTGTCGGATGTGCCGGGGCTGCTGAGGGACAAGGACGATGCCGGCTCCCTGATATCGACTTTGCGGGAAGCAGCGGTTGAGGACCTGGTAAAGCGGAAGGTGATAGACGGTGGCATGTTGCCGAAGATAGAAAGCGGGCTGAAAGCGCTGGATGCGGGTGTAATGAAGATTCATATTATTGACGGGCGTGCCCCACATTCATTGCTGCTGGAAATATTCACTGACAAAGGAATAGGTACGGAGATTGTAAAATGACTGGAGCACTCGAAATAACGCAACTCTATGATAAGTATGTTGTCCCCAGCTATACGCGGAGTCTTACACTCGTGAAAGGCCGCGGGGCCACCGTGTGGGATGCGGATGGGAAAGAGTACCTGGATTTCCTGGCCGGGATTTCCGTCGTTAACGTCGGGCATTGCCATCCGAGGGTTACCGCCGCGATTACAGAGCAGGCTCAGACGCTCGTACATGTTTCGAACCTCTATTACACGGAGAACCAGGCGCGACTTGCCGAGAAACTCGCCGGCCTCGCGCTGGGTGGGAAGTGTTTCTTCTGCAACTCGGGCGCAGAGGCGAACGAAGCGCTGATCAAGCTGGCGCGGCTATGGGGCCATGATGACGGCAAATATGTGGTGATCACTATGAAGAATTCTTTCCATGGCCGGACGCTTGCAACGGCAGCAGCAACGGGCCAGGCAAAGATCCAGAAAGGGTTCGAGCCGATGCCGGAAGGCTTTGCCTATGCCGAATTCAATAACCTCGAATCGATCGCCGCGCAGATAACCGACAAGACTGCCGCCGTGCTGGTCGAAGCGGTCCAGGGCGAAGGGGGTATCATACCGGCTGAGAAGGATTTCCTGGTCGGCTTACGAAAGCTCTGCAACGAGAAGAATATCCTGATGCTCTGCGACGAGGTACAGTGCGGCATGGGGCGGACCGGGCACTGGTTCGCTTTTCAGGCGAGCGGGGTTGAGCCCGACGCATTCTCTCTCGCGAAGGCGCTTGGAAACGGGTACCCGATCGGGGCGATTGTTACCGCGCCCAAACTTGCAGACGTCTTTCAGCCGGGCAAACATGCCAGTACTTTCGGAGGCACTCCCCTCGCCTGTGCCGCTGCACTCGCCACGCTCGAAGTCATTGAAGACGAAAAGCTGGTCGAAAAAGCTGCGGCTACGGGCGCGGAGTTCAGGAGCAAGCTGGAGGATCTGGTGAGCAAGTACGATCGGGTAACGGGCACGCGCGGCATGGGGCTCATGCTGGGGCTTGTCCTGGATCGGCCGGCGAAACCGCTGGTGGATATCATGATGAAAAACGGGCTGATCGCCCTGGCGACAGCAGAAACGATTGTACGGTTCCTGCCGTCACTCAATATTTCCAAAGCGGAACTTGAGAAGGGCCTGGCGATTGTCGAGAAGTCGATCAAGGAATGGCTGGGACAGGGATGACACCTCATTACAGACGATCGCAAAGGACGCGAAGAACCGGGAACTGCTAATAGCCACAAAGAGGCACAAATGATATTCTCGCGCAGAGACGCAGGGGTGCAGCGGCGCGGAGAAATGCATGTGAGAAGGTGAGGATGAACAATGACTATTAAAGAACTGAGCGGGGAGAAGGTCGGCATATGTGTGTCCGGCGGGTTGGATAGTCGGACCGTAACCCGGAAGCTGATCGAGCTCGGGATTGACGTTCAGTGTTTCACTGCTGACCTCGCGCAGCCGGACGAGACGGACATCGCCAACGTTGCGAAGAAGATGGAGCCGTGCGGTGCGAAGACGGTAATTGTCGATCTGAAGCAGGCGATGGCGGAGGCCTGCATGCAGGTGATCAAGGCGCAGGCGATGTATGACGGTGGCTACTGGAACACAACCGGTATTGCCAGGGCTGTCACCGTGCGGGGATTGATCCCGGCAATGAAGAAACTGGGCTGCACCACACTGGCACATGGCGCAACCGGCCGGGGCAATGACCAGATGCGGTTCGAACGGTACACGAATGTGCTGGCGCCGGAGATGAAAGTCTATGCGCCGTGGCGCGACCCGGAATTGCTCAAGGAATTCCCGGGCCGGAAGCAGATGGCGGAATACCTGGCCGCGAACGGCATAGAGGCGGAGGCGGGGGGAAAGAAGCGATACTCGACTGATGCGAATCTCGCCGGGCTCTCCCACGAAGCTGAGGACCTGGAAAGCCTCGAAACGCCGTGCACGATTGTTCATCCGACCATGGGTGTGTGGCCCCAGGCCGCACCGGACAAAACCGAACTGTTCACAGCACGTTTTGAAAAGGGCGTGGTTGCGGCGATCAACGGCAAGCCGGTGCCCGCGCTCAGCGCAATGCTCGAAGCCAACAAAATCGGCGGGCGAAACGGCGTGGGCATGAAGAACGCGCTCGAAAACAGGATCGTGGGAACGAAGAGCCGGGGTGTTTATGAGGCGCCGGGTATGGAATTGCTCGGATTCTGCCTGCTCCAGGTTTACCAGGCTGTTATGGATCGAAGGGCCACTGACCTGTTCGGGCATCTTTCGCGGCTTGTGGCAGGCCAGATATATGACGGCCGGTATTTCGATCCGGCAACGCGGGCAGCCCTGGCGGCGATAGATGAACTGGCAGAGGTCGCAACCGGCACGGTTTCGGTTGCTCTTTACAAGGGACATATGCTGTTCAATTCGCTCACCGACTGCCTCGCCTCGCTCTATAACGAGGCGGATTCCTCCATGGAAGCCAGCGCGGGCCTGAATCCTGTCACCTCGCAGGGCTACGCCGAGATACAGAGCGTCGAGGCGAAAGCCATGGCGCGGGCCGGGCAGATCCGGGAAAAGGCGTAGCGGGTTCGCGGCGCCCTGCATTTAGACGAGAAGCGGACCGTTGTGAAAACAAACCTGCTCGAAGAACCGCAGGCGGCTCCGTCACAAGGCAAGCGCTACAGCTGCAACCTGCACAAGCACGGAATCCTGACACTGCTGATCGGATGAGCCGAGGATCGTTGGTGTTGATCGTGTCAATAAGGGAGTTACTCACCGTCCGCGGATCGGCAACAAGGAGGACATGACCATGAAGATCCAAATCCTGGGCACAGGCTGCCCAAAATGTAAACTGCTGGCAGAGAATGCAGAGGCAGCGGCGAAGGCGGTGGGAGTCGAATATGACCTGGAGAAAGTCACGGACATCAACGACATCATCGCTTTCGGGATCATGATGACTCCGGGTTTAGCTGTTGACGGCGAGGTCAAGGTAAGCGGCAAGGTGGCCAGCGTGGAAGAGATCAAAGAGTGGCTCAAATAACCCGACTCAGAAAAGGGGCTCCTCCGCAGAATCTGTGGGTCGGTAATTGTATTA
>SPBP01000420.1 GCA_004525935.1 Lentisphaerales bacterium
CTGTTCGCTCCCGGCGTTGTTGAGGATCTCTCTGTCGGAATCATGATGTGGGACGTTCTGGCCCTCTTCATCATCCCTTCAACATTGCTTGCGCTCTGTCAGCACCGTTCGCTCCGTGGCACCGCCGTCCGTTCTGTCGTTTTCGCGCTGGTTCTCTGCGCTGTGTGGATCGTGACGTACTACCCCATCAGTCGTTTCTTCATCATGGGGGAAGTGATCTATCCAGACGGAACCACCGGGCATGTTCCTCTTTCAGGAGACGAGCCGAAGCGGCTCGTCTTGGGTTGTGTCTATCTCATCGCCAGCTCCGTGGCTGGCGGTCTGTTGTCAGTGGCAAAGGAAAGAAGGAGAATGCGAACAACGACCTGAACCTTATTGAAAATTCCGCGGAATTTTCAAAAGGTTAGGTCACACGTTCGGCTGCCATGCGAAAAAAGCTTTGCATGAGCGTGACCTGTACGTTATATTGTCCATATGAAAGCTATAACATACACAGCGGCCAGAGAGAATCTCGCAGACACAATGACCCGAGCATGTGAGGACCACAATCCGGTGATTATTACGCGCCGTCGGGATCAAGCTGTCGTGATGATGTCCCTTGATGACTACGAGGCACTGGAGGAAACCGCATACCTTTTGCGGAGCCCTAAGAATGCACGACGATTGCGCGAAGCAGTTGATCAACTCCGCGCCGGCAAAGGCCGAAAGCACAAATTGCCGGAGTTGACATGACAGTTGTCTTTGCGGATCGGGGGTGGGAGGACTTCTGCTACTGGGTCGAACGTGATCGAAAGATTGCGAAGCGCATCCTCCGCATCATCGATGATATCCATCGCCACCCCTTTGAGGGTATCGGTAAGCCAGAACCATTGAAGCACGAATTCTCCGGTTTCTGGTCGCGCCGCATTACAGAGGAACACCGTTTGGTGTATGCGGTCGAAAAAGGGCAAATTCGCATTGCTCAGGCACGATACCACTATTAGCCGAACCACAAATTCGACGGTACGGCGAATACGCCGCCCGTCAATTCCACGTTGGCAGAAGCAATATGTTATGCCATATATTTGTATTGCCCTGGTTTGGACATTCTGATAGCGTATCACCATGGCAGAGACGAGATTCGAATGGGATCCCAAGAAGGACCGCGAGAACCAACGGAAGCACGGTGTGCCGTTCGAGTTCGCACAATATGCTTTCGCCGATCCTGAGCGAGTCATTGCCGACGACATCAGTCACGGCCACGACGAACAACGTCAGTTTTGTTTCGGGCGCGTGGCGAACGGCATTCTGACGGTACGTTTCACGTACCGTCAGAACGTGATCCGTGTCTTTGGAGCAGGCTACTGGCGGAAGGGGAGAATGATATATGAAACAGAAAATAACATACACTGATGGGCCCATTGGAGACGTGAAGGTTGTGCGGGATACGCTGCCGCCCCCGTCCGAGCTGGCGTTCCGCGAAGAGCAGATCAAGGTCACCATTGGACTGAGCAAGTCCAGCGTGGACTTCTTCAAGACAGAAGCCCGGCGGCATCACACTCAGTACCAGAAAATGATCCGCAGACTACTCGACCTCTACGTTATTCAACACCAATGAATTCTGCCAACAAGCCGGATGCACGCGACGGCTAATGGCCGCCCGTGATCCATCCGCGACGTTATGCGTTGATAATGATGATAGTATATGCTAAATTGGGAGTATGAGTGCAGCACTTTCACATGACCGTGGTGACGAGTCCATAGAGAAGAAAGCACTGTGGTTCAGGTCGCTTCCTCTGGCGGAAAGGATGGAAATGCTCTGCTCATTCACTGATCTCGCGTGAACGGTCAACCCCAGACTTCAGGAGCTCCGTCGTGCTCAATCGCCTACAGGACGTATTCAAGTCATTTCAGCAGCATGACGTGAAGTACCTCGTAATCGGAGGTATTGCATCCATTCTTCACGGCGTTCCCCGTGCCACATTTGATCTAGACATTCTGATTGAGGCCACCCCGGCGAACGCACTACGTTTGCTTGATGCACTGCTTGATGCCGATTTTGGCACAGCATCTCTAACAAATGTGGAGGACCTGCTCGCCAACGAGATTACTATTTTCAAAGACAAGGTCCGGATTGACGTGCAGACATCAACCCCTGGAATCAAGTTCGAAGATGCGTGGAGTCGAAAAGAGACCATGGAATACCAGGGGCAACACTTCCACGTTGTCTCAAAGAAGACCTTGTTTCCTCAAAGCGAGCAGCCGCCAGAGAGGTCGACCTGGAGGATGTTCGCCTTCTCGAACTTCCCGAGAACGAAAACGACGCCTAACAAACACCTGAAGCGTACGCGTAAACGCGCCGCTTAGGCGCGACGCTATCTACGGGAGAGAGATGGATACCATCCACTTACTGAAACCGGAACACGAATCGTGCACTGAAGAGCTACAGGTATTTCAATGGCCGGAGAAATCTGGGGCCCCCTCTGAGCAAACAGAATCGAACGGCGATGCTATTCA
>SPBP01000301.1 GCA_004525935.1 Lentisphaerales bacterium
AACGACTAGGATGACACTGCATCAGGAGACGCGCAAGGCGCGGGTTCTGATGATAGTGGTCGATCCTTTGGTTGGGATCTAGTCTCCCTGGAGTTTGGATAGCGTGACGGCGAAGAACCCACCATATTCCCACAGATGGAAAGTCCGGCTGATATCTCCCTGAGTTGCCGTCAGGGCCCCTGTTTCATCCTCATCAAAATACAAGATTATCTCCACTTCCCGTCCCGGCGACAGAACTAGTTCCTCAAGGTCGTAAGACGCGAACCAGAGGAACTGGTCCCTGTCGGACGCATACTGAAGCGTGAGTGGATCGGAAGTCTCATTCCTGATCATCACTTTCTGCTGTCTTCCGTGCTCTACATCGGGGGCTACACACGATGTAGCAAGGACAGCCACAACTGAACACATGCAAAACAGGAACCACTTGGACATGTCTTTCTTCACGATGAATCCCAACGTACAGATCACCCGTTCTGAATGGTGCGCCTCGGCGCGCTATTCAGAATCGGGTGGATCTGATGGTTGTGCAGTCTGTCTCGTGCTTTCATACACGCACCGCGCGACCGGTTGCATTTGACCGGACACATGCATCGAGTATCGTCTGGATGTCAGCCCCACGGGCGAAATCGGGCTGGTCCTTCGTTCCTGTCTGGATGCTCTTGATGAAGCGCTGGTAGATGTTCGGCGTGTGCGGACATGGCACCTCCTTCCATCGCGCACGGTCGACATCTTTGCCGCTGCAGAGCATGAGTGTTGTGGTTGACCGGTCCAAGTCCACCTCCAGCGCGCCTTTGTCGCAATGGACGGACAGTGTGAGTGAATTCACACGGCCGGTTGCCCAACGCGTTGCTGTAATGTTCCCCACGGCCCCGTTGGCAAACTCGACTGTGATCGCAGCCGTATCGTTGGCATCGAGACGATATTGGCCTATCCGACCGCGCGGGGCCTTGGGCAGAGTCTTCAACAGGCAGGATACTTGCTTCACCGGCCCAACAGGGAAACTGGCGAAGTCCACAATATGGACGCCAAGATCGCCGAGCGCTCCCATTGAACCGTGCCGGGTACTCAAACGCCAGAGCCAGTTCGGGCCGCTACGCCAGTCCCCCCAATGCTTGCCCGTAAGCCAGCCTTGCAGATAACTGGCCTGAACATGACGAACTCGGCCAAGTTTCCCTGAATGAATGATCTTCGCCGCCTTCTGGATTGCCGGCGCGTCCCGATACGAGAGATTGACCATATTGACGACGCCCTTACGTTTCGCGGCGGACACCATCCGTCGTGCTTCGGCATAAGACGTCGCCAACGGTTTTTCGCAGAGCACGTGCTTGCCTGCCGTGATTCCCGCGATGCTCACCGGAGCGTGCAATGCATCTGGTGTGGGGGTCGATATTGCGTCGATCTTTGCGTCGGCCAACATGCTCCCATAGTTTGTGTAAATGTCCGGGATCTGAAACTGTTCAGCAAATGAAGCTGCTCTTGCGGCGTCAATGTCACAGCACGCTGTGATCTTGCAGCCGCGAATGTTTCCGAATGCGCTGGCATGAGCGTGAGCCATACCCCCAGTGCCGACAATGCCAATGCGAATCATGATAGTGTTGCTCCCTTGATTTTTAGTGTCCTACGTATAATGCACAACGTCAGCGTTCTCGCGCGCGCCTTAGCGCGTCGCTGAGCAACGCTTTGTTCGGCCTTTCGAGGCCAGTTGATCTAATCCAGTTTGCTGTTCCAGTATTCGACATAAGACAGATAACTCTTCTTGCTCGTCAGAAAGGCAATGTGCTGCCGGACGCTGAACTTGTATGCTTTCATTTTGGTGATTCCAGCACGTCGCGCCTTCTCCATCCTGTGGTTTCCGTCGATCAGGTTGCAGTGTCCGGGTGATATTTCCGCGAGAATGACTGGACGAGAAACGTCGACGGTGTCGACATGAGACTCATTTAGGGATGAGAATTCCGAATGGAAATCGCTCACGTCTACTGCCACAATGGGGATATCTGCGGGGTGATGTTCGATGTGCTCAAGCATTCTGGTGATGTTGAATTCGAAAATGCCATTGGCGAAGAACTCATCGTCTTCACGAATAGGGTGTGGACAGAAAGTATTGTCTGTCTTCAGTTTTCGTGTCATGTCGATTTCTTTCTGCAGGCCGAACGTCTAGGCTCATGGTTTGCGCGGTACGTGCAATACCATGAAGCCTTTTGTTAGCCAGTTCTATGCTGCTGATAATGCATGCACTTCGGTATTGAGTGTTTTGCCCAGCTTGTCTGCTTCAACTTCAAGATCAAAATGAACCTGGAGGTTCAGCCAGAACTGAGGGGACATCCCGAAATACTTAGCCAAACGCAAAGCTGTGTTTGCTGATACAGCACGAGTGCCGTGCACTATTTCGTTAATACGGCGTGCAGGCACGCTGATATCTTTTGCCAGTCTGTATTGGCTGATTCCCATGGGATTGAGAAATTCTTCAAGAAGAATGTCTCCGGGATGTATTGGTGCTATTTTCTTCATTTCTTCACTCCTAATGATAATCAACTATTTCAACATTTCGGGCATGCCCCGCATGCCACTTAAAACATATTCTCCACTGCTGGTTAATGCGTATGCTGTGTTGACCTTTTCTTTTTCCTTTGAGGGCTTCCAATTGATTATTCGGGGGTATCCTCAGTTCGTCTAATTCGGTTGCTGCATCCACCATCCATAATTTACGCATAGCGGTCTTTTGAATCGATTGAGCAAGCTTTCGAGAAGCTTGCCGACGATACAGCTTCTCTGTCTCCTTACATTTAAACGATTCAATCATGGGGATATAGTAACGCAATGCGGTAATACCGTCAAGCGTTATTAGTAATATTCATGGGCTAACGGCGAGCTTGAGGCGCGGTTTATCCGTCGCCTCCGAGCTCTTGTTCTGCTGTGAGATCCTTTACTCTGATGGGCACATTCTTCTGCAGCTTCTGTGCGTATTGGTTGACCGCAGTCACGTGCTTGTTTCGCGCCAGTTGCACGGCCTTCCCGTCAGGTCCAATGAGTGAAAGAGCAAACCCGTCGCGATTGAGGAGGCCGTTGGGCACACGGCTCCGATGCAAGACCAACTGCAGGTCGGACAGGGCGAAACGTGAACGAGACGCACGGAAGATGCCTACGCAGCGCCAGTCTGCGTATCCCGCTCGTTTGTCGAAGGCGACTCTGGTCCCAGTGAACAGCAATCGGATACCAAGAAGCAGAACAAGAGCACCTCCTGCAACGAGTGCCAGAGTGGAGGGGCTAGTGTCATGAAAGCCCAACATGATTGTCACGAAGCCGTATGCCCACAGGGCTCCCAAGACTACTATCGCCAGACCCAGTGCGATACTGTCAGATCGGATTGCAATAATGCCGTGTTGATCCGTTTTCAGCTTCAGTCCAAAATTGCTGGCGAGATACATATGATTTCCAAGCAGAACGTCGGCTCTCACGGGCGGCGGTACGCCGTACCGTGCAGTGCGTGGTTCGCTGTTCCGATTTCTGGCACGAACGCTACCTTGCCCGTGTTGCCCTGGTCGAACGCGACATATG
>SPBP01000412.1 GCA_004525935.1 Lentisphaerales bacterium
GCATTACTATGAGACCGTTGTGTGCTACTCTGAAGCCGCCGACCGGTTTTCGATCGACAACATTGTGACCACTCTATACGGACACGCCGCTGAACTCCTCACCTATCAGGGCAAGACGTATATTTCATCATGTGGACCCGAGGACGGCCAACGACTCAATCGCCACGGGTTGTATCTTGCCGAGCTTGAATGGACTGGGGTGTGACATCAACCATTGCCCAACCACCTGGTGCAGGCGTTATGTGAAGCGCCGGGTTATGTTGTGTAGTTGATTCATTGTGGGTCCTTTCCCCGCAAGATTCCAGCGGATTGTTGCATCGGCTTCACATAAGACGGACGGGGTTCGTGAGCGAGTCGAGCCATTTGAGCGTCTTCGGGGTATGCCATTTTCGCCGTGGCTGTTTTCCCTTCGGTACCTCGACGCCTTCAATGATGCTGCGCTTCATATCCATGTTCAACTCAACATACTTGTTCGTTGTCTCCATCCTGGCGTGGCCAAGCCAGATGGCGATCATTGCGACTTCCACGCCGATGATCAACAGGTGCATGGCGGTTGAGTGTCGCAGCACATGAGGGGTGATGTTTTTGGACGCTATCGATGGACACTCAGCTTTGGCGACCTCGGCGTACTTCTTGAGGATGTGTGTAACACCAAAGCGAGTTAACGGGGCGCCGACGGCATTGAGAAAGACATGAGTATCCTTATCTTTTCGCGGCGAGCGAAGCTCGAGGTGCGCGCGCAGAGCCTTGACCGTATCGTCCCACAACACACAGGCGCGCGGCTTCTTACCTTTACCCATGATGTTGATTTTGGGGCTGCCGGTCAGAACGATGTCGTCTATCTTTAGGTTGACGAGCTCGGAGACGCGAGCACCGGTGTTGAAAAGCAAAAGGACAAGCGAGTCCCTGCATCCGAGATCTGTATTTCGGTCGATGGAGCCGGTCAGAGCGGACAGTTCTTCGGATGTCAGGTAGTCAATGATTTTCTCCTCTGTCGTTTTCATGCTGATGCTGCATACCTGATGGACGTGGAGCAGCAACTCCGGCGTCTGCCTGCCGATATACTTGAACAGGCTGCGAAGCGCGGCGAGTCGTTGGTTGCGGGTGTTCGCCGTGCAACCGCGTTCTGATTCGAGGTAATCAAGGAAGGCGAGGACCATTTCCATGTTGAGATCCTCAACCGTGAGTGCGTCAACTGATTTGTGGAGTGTGTCCGCGGTAAAACACAGCAGCAGCTTTATAGTGTCGCGATAGGAGAGAACCGTGTTCTGGGGTGAACCTTTCTCAAGGGGTAGATAGTGCAGCAAGAATGGTTTCAGGTAGTCGCCGATGGGATGTGTCTGGTCTTTCATTGGTAAGTTCCTTTTGGGGTCAGTCGTTGAACAGTTTGATCGTAGTTTGATAGTGCGCTTCGAATCGGTTGCCCACTTCTTCGAGCAACTCGGCGGTGGCATGCAAATACACCATGGTGTTGGCTATATCAACATGGCCCATGTAGGTGGCCAGCCAGGGCAGACGAGCATTGACGTCTGCCCCTTCCTGGTACCATTTCAGCAGACGGGAGACGGCGAACGTATGACGCAGATCATGTATGCGCGGACCCGGCCCCTTGCCGGAACGAAGTCCGGCCTGCACAAGTAATTCTCGGAACGTTCCGGACACCGTGTTGTAATTCAGCCGTTTGCCCCAGAGATTGAGAAGCAAGGGGGACTCGGGATTGTCTGGCGGGCTTAGTGACCGCAGGTCCATGTACCGTTTAATGGCTCGTTGAGCGGATGGCGACAACGGTATCCACCGCGATTTGCTGAACTTGCCTTCTCGGATGTACAGCAGGCCTGTGTCCTGATGAAAGTCCTCGGTGCTCAGCCTGATGGCTTCACTGATTCGCATCCCGGTGGCATATAGCAGCCCGATCAATGTTGCGTATGTCATATGGCGTAGCGGCCTTTCCGGCGACAGCGATGCAGCGGCGCCAAGGAGCGAGGAGATCTCATCGCGGCTGTATATATGGGCCTGGCGTACATCACCGCCTCTTCCCGAAGGAATGGAGTCGGGAATAAACGATCCCGGAGCACTTTCCGTCAGATAGGTGCAGAACTGTTTCACCACGCAGAACCGGTTGTATCGGGTTCCGGCAGCAAGCGGCGCCTGGTGCTCAAGGTATTGTGCAACAATCGGCGCGTCGATTAGCTGCGAATGGAAATCATTGCCGTTCAGGAAACGATCAAAATAGACCAGCTTCTCCACTAACCTCTTCCTGCTGATTCCGCTGCAGCACTTCAGGTCAACGAAACGAACCATGCGTTTGGCCAAGCAACTTGTGAACTCGTTCGCTTTCATTCCACCACCTCCGGCCACTCCAGGGCGACCTGTTCGAGATTCCGAAAATCGACCTTGGTATAGATGAACGTGGTGGCCAACAGCTTGTGTCCAAGGATGTCCGCTATGGCTTTCAGGGAATGTCCCCTGTTGACCATTCTGCCGCCGAAGCAGTGGCGAAAGGCATGCGTACCGTTGCTTTCCGCCTCTATCCCGGCATGCTTGATCCACCTTCCCGCAACCTGAGAAAGAACGGCTGAACTACATAGCGGA
>SPBP01000167.1 GCA_004525935.1 Lentisphaerales bacterium
GACCAGACTCTTCACGTACTAAACACACATGATGAACAGGACAGGCGACAAGATGAGAAAAAGCTCAAAAGACGGCGCCACGCTGGTGGAACTGATCGTGACACTTGTTATCATCGCCGTTATAGGCGCTCTCGCAGCAGGCATGTTTGTCACAACGGTCAGAAGCTTCATGCAGACGAGAGAACAGGCGCACGCTGCTGAAAAAGCCCAGCTTGCAATGAATCGCGTGCTCAGAGAACTGCTCATGGTGACTAATATGGTCAGCGGAACAAGCCAGGCTGTCGTATTCGATACACTCAACAGCGCCGGCTACCCGGTGAACCATACAATAGCATGGTCCGGAACCCAGTCCGATCCTTTGCTCGTGGACGCGAATACGCTGACCGATGATGTAAACCTGTTCCGCCTGGATTACATCCGCTTCGACCCAGCCGGCGCGGAAATCGTCGATACCGCGTGGTCAACAAACTGCCGGGCCGTAGATGTGGTGCTCCATCTCGGCGGCACCGGCCCCACAAGGTACACGGGCCGCGTCTATCCGAGAAATCTCGCGCTAAACGCGTTCACAGGGGGGCACTGATGAAAACCGGACACAAATCGAAAAAAGACGGCTTCTTCCTCATATCTATCGCCATAGCTTTCGTCCTCGTAACGATCCTTGCCTTCGCGATAGTAAAGATGACCACGACTTCAACCTACAACCGCGTGCTGGCCGGCAATTCCAACCGCGCCTACTGCCTCGCAGAATCCGGCGCCGAATACGCTGTTACAAGATTCATAAAAGACCGTATCGATGTCTCCGGGTCGTACCAATTACTCGATAACAGCGGCAGCTTCGTAATAGCCGGCAACACGAATTCCGACCCCATAGTATTCACATGTGTCGGTATCATCCACCCCAATACCGCCCTCGAAGCGCGACGAAAAGTGACCTTCGAACTTGGCAACCCGGGCGCAAATGAATATCAAACCAGCTTCGGCGATAAGAACGACCTGGATGACTGGACGCTGGGTGACGGCCATAAGGCTGACATCTGGAAGGATGTCCTCCGCGTACAGTCCGAAAACAAGATATTCGAAGTAGGATTGAGCCTGGACTGGCAAGAGATCCCGGAGTTGGATCTGCTGTCATCGTGGCAGAATGCAGGTCAACTTCTCAACTACGATGTTCAGGTCAAAATTGCAGCCTTGCCAAACGGCAACAAGGGCGATCATTTCATGATGGGGATAAGCTTCCGCCTGAATACAGACGCCGCGGAGCGTTACGGCGTATCCTATTTTTTCTCCGATCCTGCCGAGGAAACGCCCGCCTGGATGGATTACTCGGTCTTCGGCAACGTCCGCACTGCCACACCGCAGATCCTTTTGTGGAAAGAGTCGAGTGGACAGTTCACGCTTCTTGATCATCGTGAGCTGACCGAATCCCACAACGTTGTAGGTCCTGCGAACAAGGTAGACGTATATCTCAAGCCGTGGTCCACGCTTCTACTGAGCCTCGAGGAAGTGTTTGACCAGAACGGAAATCGCCAGAACCGCATTTCAGTGTTCGTACAGGGCACTGACGTCTACGGACCCGGCAGCGATATGATCTGGGATCAAAGTCAATTCAGTGCTGCGGGATGGGCAGGCGGAAACCAACCCATACTCGACAGTACGTTCACTTCCGAAGATTTCGATACGGAGCTGCCGGAAGAGATCGGCCTGCACTCCTTCTATGACTCACCTGCCAATAATGACATGTATTTCGACGATTTCGGAATAAGAGTGAACCCGGAAGAACAACCGTGGGATGATATTATACAGTATTGAGGCCCTCGGAACCTGACGGAGATTTCAGGTGTCAGGTTTCGGATTTGTGAGGCAAAAACAGAATCTGTCGTAAGCGCCTGAATGCTCTGCGGTAATAACGATCGGAGATCAGAACTTCCGACAGAACGAATAGAACAACAAGGAGATTCAACATGACCACCTGGAAACATTGGACAACAGCACTCGTTCTCACAACAGCATTCGCAATCTGCTTTGTTATCGCGGGCTGCGAAACGACAGAACGGGACATGGGGATCACTATTACCCCGTCGGCCATTGTTGTCGGCGACAACGCGAGTATCTCGCTGACTGCATCCCAGGCGACTGAAGACCAGACACTCCTGCTGCCCCTCGATTGGTGGGTAAGCAATCCTGAACTCGGCACAATAGTCGCCAGTTCCGGATATACCGCCGTCTATGTGAGCAAAGGCGTGGCCGGTGTCAACATAATCGGCGTCCGCGACCAGCGTAACGCCGAGGGCGTGGCAAGCATCACGCAGGAAGAGGAAGAGGAAGAGGAAGAGGAAACTTCGACGGAATAAACTCGCCGCACGCGAAATCCCCCGCAGGCAACCGAATTGCTGCGTGTAGACCGGATCGGCCTGATTCATGCAATCAAGCAACGATAACTCTCTGCCTGACCGCAACCATGTGCGTGCGCTGGTCCTGCACCACAAGGCCGATGCTCTTTCACTGGACCCGGATTCCCTGGCTCAACACGGATGCTTCATGGAAAGCGCCGCATATGGCGCGCCCGCGCTCCGGCTTCTGGCCCGGAAGGACTTTGACGCTCTCATCGTCTGCGTCAAGACCGGCCACTCCGGCCCGACAATAGCCTTTGTGAGGGAAATCGCAAGAATCTGGCCATGGCTCCCGCTAGTAGTGTACGGCTCGGATTCCGAAAAGGAAATCCGTGATGTGGCAGCGACCCTGAGAACTCCGCACATACTTGCCAGGAGCACTACCGACAAAGAGTTCTGCGAGACCGTTATTAAAGCCGCGGCAGCCGGCAGCGCCAAACGCCCCGCGGAATCGGAAATACTCACAGACGAATACTGTACAGCCCTGCGCTCCCTGCCCTACCTGGTACAGAGTTCACTCCAGACACCAACGCTCGTTTCCGTTATCGACAGATTCAGCCATTCGCTCGATCAACTGATGCCTCACGACATCATCGGTATCCTGGGCATCAATGATGAAGTGGTCCTCAGCCTCATGGCCCGCGACCCTATCAACCCGCAAACCGTGGAATGCCTTCAGTCCGACATCCTGTCCAGGCTCTACGGCTTTACGGGCAGAGATATCGAAAAGGATCTTATACGCGTTCAAAGAGACCATGTGCGTCTCGACGACTCCCTGCCCGCACAGCCTGCACGATGTCTTTCTGTTCCTATTCTGGATGAAGAAAACGTCATAGGGCTGTGCACAGTGGCAGACCTGCAGGAGAACTCCGCTTTCAGCATCAACACCGTCCGACTTCTCACACTGGTCGCCGGCCATATCGGATCAGCCATCGTGGCTCTGCGCGGCATGCGCAGCCTGGGCAGCCACGACCCGCTCACAGGACTTCTCAATAGAACCGGCCTTGAAGATATACTGGAACGCACCTGGTGGATGAGCCGCCGATACCAGTTTCCAATGGGCATAGCCGTTGTGGACGTCGACTATTTCAAGACAATTAACGATTCATATGATCACTCCATTGGAGACCAGGTGCTGCGGGAATTCTCCGTGCTGATGAAAAGCATGTGCCGCGCTTCAGACGTAGCCGCCCGTTATGCCGGAGATGAATTCGTGGCCATCCTGCCCCAGGCCGACGAAGAAGGTGTCCGCTCATTTGCCGAACGTCTCCTGGAAGCCACCGCCAATCATGTGTTCCTGCCACAGGACAGGCGCATCAGCCTGACGGTATCGGTCGGCGTTGCAACAAGCCTGGCCCCTATCCCTCCGACTACCAGCGACGACCTTCTCAACAGGGCTGACAGGGCGCTGTTGACGGCAAAGAGGGAGGGTCGGAACCGAAGCTGCATATGGCCGGACCAGACAGGCGTGGTTGTCGCAAGAAGAGCGCCGGCAGACGACAAACCGAACGCGAAGGAACCAGGGCAACGCATTATGGTGGTTGATGACGAAAAAAACATCCTCACTGCTTTCAAGCACATCCTTGAATCGGGCAACCACGAAGTCGAGACTTTCAGCTCCGCGGACGACGCCATCGCCCGCCTCAAGATCGCCGCAGAAGACGAGTTCGCAGTGATACTCACGGACCTGAGCATGCCCGGCAAAGACGGCATCCAATTCTTGCACGAAATCAGAGCCCAGAGCGAACTTGCAGTCAAGATCATCATCACGGGATTCGCAACCGTTGATAGCACCGTCAGCGGCCTTCGCGAAGGCGTCTTCGACATCATCCAGAAACCCGTCCGCGCCGCCGATCTCATGGCAGCTGTTCGACGCGCACAAGAATACCGGCGATTGAGAATCGATAACGTGCGATACCGTGAACACCTCGAGGAACTTGTCCTCGAACGAAGCGCACAACTGGCCTCTTCTCTTGAAGAAATCCGCAAATCCCACGAGTTCACCCTCGAGGCAATGGTCGCAATGCTCGACGCACGCGAAGATCAGACCGCCAGACACAGCATCCGCGTCCGCGAACTGTCCGTGGCGCTCGCCGAAAGAATGAATTTTGAAGAAGCCGACCTCGAGACGATTGCCATGGCCGCCCTGCTCCACGACATCGGCAAGATCAGCGTGCCGGACGCCGTGCTCCTGAAACCCGGCCCACTCCTTCCCGAAGAATGGGATATCATGCGAAAACATCCCGAGACAGGTTACAGAATCCTGATGACGGGTTCCTATCTCAAGGATGTCGCCGAACTCGTCTATGCACATCATGAACGGTATGATGGCACGGGCTATCCACGCGGCATTCACGGCAAGAACATACCCGTTGGCGCCAGGGTCTTTGCCGTTATCGATGCGTACGAGGCAATGCGTTCGGAAAGGGCCTACCGCTCACCGCTCACGCAGGAACAGGCCGTCAAAGAAATCAAGAAGAACCGCGGCACACAGTTCGATCCGGATGTTGTCGACATATTTCTGAAGAACCGGCCTGAGATGGAACGACTGCTCGCTGAAGGCACACACCACGCGGCAGGAGGACACAAGCACTGGCGTGCGTCCCAACTGCGACATCAGTCGCCAAGGGGTCAGCCCTCGAAATAGCAAATACGGCTTGCGCTGAGGGGGATTGAGTTGATAGTGTGTGGTTCATGGCACGACAGCTCAGAATTCAATACGCCGGGGCGGTCTATCACGTCACGATCAGGTCGAACGGAAAGGAAGACCTCTTTGGCGACGATTCTGACCGGCGGTATTTTCTCTCACGTTTGGCCGAGGCCGCGGAAAACCACAAGGTCCGCATATACCTGCTGTGCCTGATGGCAAACCACGCACATCTGGTTTTTGAAACTCCCGCTGCCAACCTGAGCCGGTTCATGCACAGCGTATTGAGCGGATACGGAGTGTACTTCAATCGAAGACATAACCGGCACGGACATGTTACGCGGGGCAGATATGGAGCAAAGGTGGTAGAGGGTAATGAGTATCTTCTGAAACTGAGCCGGTATGTGCATCTGAATCCCGTAAAGATCAGGAGGATACAGGCCATGCCATTGCCTGAAAGAGTGAAGTATCTCAGGGAATATAGCTGGAGCACCTATCCGAGTTACATAGGCCGGAGAGCCAGAATGAAATTCGTTGATTACGGACCTATGCTCTCGCTGATGGACGGCAGGAAGAAAGAAAAGCCGACCAGGTACAGACAGTTTGTAGAAAGCGGCATTCCAAAAGAAGACGAGGACTTTCTGATAGAGATGGGGAGATCGACAAGAAGCATCGGTAATGAGAAGTTCAGGGGATGGGTGGATGA
>SPBP01000127.1 GCA_004525935.1 Lentisphaerales bacterium
CCGTCGATGCATTCGTCGAGATATGCAGATGGTGCGGGACAGGCAATAACGATTGAGACAAGTGGGGCAGGCTGGGGCATGACAGTCTCGCAGATGGTCCTATAGTAACGAAGAAGGCGGAGCCGGTACAGAACGGCAAGGGTGTCAAAAATGATGCTCCTGACGACCGACGGACGAAATGCGCCCCATCTGCCATGAAACGTGAGTTCGACAGGCGCCTCTGAGATGCGGAAACCTTTTTCGTGTATTATCGCGAGCAATTCCAGGTCGAATGCGTATTCCCGTACGAGGATACGTTGCATTGCGTATGCCAGCGCTTCCCGTTTGAACAACTTTATGCCCGTCTGCGTGTCGCGAACCGGGAGACCGATCAGCAATTTCACGATGAAGTAGTAGATTGCCGACGGTATACGTCGGCGTTTCGGGTAATCGAGGACCGAATCAGGATGACGCTTCGATCCGATTACTACATCGGCCTCTTCCCTCTCCATGGTTTCAAAGAGTCGGGTAAACTGTGCGGGCGGCAGATCAAGGTCGCCATCGAGTAGAAGGACGTGGCTTCCTGTCGAAGCTTCGAACCCGTGCTTCAACGCAATACCTTTCCCATGATTCTTCGCAAGGATTACCGGCTTCACCTCAGGCAATTGAGTCGATAACAGCCCGAGTTCCCGTCCCGTCTCATCCGCACTTCCGTCGTCGACGGGAATGAGCTCAAAGGGAATGCGACCGGCCAGAAGATCATAGACTTCCCTGACGTTCTTTCCAGTAGATATGCCCAGGTTGTACATGGGCATGATAACGCTGAGCTTGCCGCCGGCTAGAAGCCGCGCCACGGCCCCCCAGCGGTCTTCGTCTGAGCACGGATCCTGAGAGCGGTTGTCATGGTCGTTCATAGTTGGCGGCGCTTCGGCTCGGAAATGGGTATTGTACTATGTCGGCATCGTGTCGAGCAATATAGAGTTTGACGCAGGGCCGAAATGTAGAGGTCCAGGTTTCGACGCGGTTGCCGCCCGGGCGCTTTGCACTTTGGCGCAGGCAAGAAAATGCGGGAGTTCCGAATGAAGCTGGGTCATGGGGAGCGGATCTGCGACGGTGGTCGACTACTGCTTCGTTCCGGGAGGGGGCTCGACGATCTTGTCTACGAGGAGCTCTCCATTCTGGTCCCATTCCTTATATGGGCCGAGCCTGACGCCGTCCTTGTATGACCCCTGCGCCTGCAACTGTCCGTTCTCATGCCATAACGTAAAGAAGCCGTCGAGTATTCCGTCGTTGTAGACGTACAACGAGGCCTGCTGCCCGGTGCGGTACCATTTCTTTACCTCACCGTGCACGCGTGAATTGCGGTAGGTGAACTCTCTAATCATCTGGCCGCTCGGCCACCACTCCGTGTAAGGTCCGGACTTTACTCCGTTGAGATAAGTCGTCTCAGACATCTTCTGCCCGTTGTCATACCATACGGTGGCGACGTCGTTCAGAAGTGAGTATTTGTATGTGCGCTCGGCCTTCTTGCTGCCACTGTCGTAATAGACTGTATCGATGGTCTGTTCTGCGGCAAAGGGATTGTCAATACTGTCCTGCGATACGGTTTCGCATCCGGACACCGCCAGCACTGTGATGCAGATGGCTGAGCCAATGATTGACGAGATGGCCCGGCACAAGATTATTCGAACAGCTCTGAATCCGTATGTCATAATGATCGAGTATGTCAGAATATGGAGGCCATCGTCAAGAAGGGAAACACAGCTTGTCGGCACATTTCAGAGGCCTCCAGGACCCGCCAGCACGAAGAATCAGGGCCCGATCGGCGAATTAGGCATGCCTGCTATGGCGTTGCACGGACACCAGTCGCGATTTGGAGTGCCTGCACGGCGTAAGCGGTGCTCAGCACAGGATTGGATTCCCAGAACCGTCCCGTCTCGTTGACCCAGTAGCCCCGGCCGCTTTCGTCGATCTTCTGAAGACTCAGCAGTTTCTTGATGACTTCCTCGCGCCAATCGATTGCCTGGCCGTCACCGAGATTGATGCTATTCTGTCCGTATGCGGAGAGAGATTTTGAGAGAATGTTATAGAAGAAGTACTGCCCCTGATGACCCATTCCCGGATTCTCCTCAAGCGACCAGTGCTTGACGGACCAGTCAAAAGCAGACTTTGCCCTGGGATCTTCGCGGGATACATCGGAGTATATCAGCGCCAGGAGGCCGGCATACGTCATGCTGCCATAGGAGCGGAAAACAACCCTGCCTTCGATATTGGTCTCGCCCGCCTTACTTTCGTCAGGTCGATAAGGGAATCCACCGGCATTTTCTTCACCGCTCTCTTCTTTGTTCTGCAGTCGGTCCAGGAATGCCCTGGCTTCGGCCCAGTTCAGGTCGACGTGTTTCTCGGTAGAGTCGCGTTTACTCTCAACGCCGGCTGTCTGAGCCATAGCCTCGAAGGCCATTACTGAGTTCAGCAGATCGGTGTATGCGCGCTCATTGTCTTTATCGTAGCCCATACCTCCCTTGTAGATGTCTCCTCCAAAATGCTGGGAACCGGCAATGAACTTTCTTGCATTCAGGATTACGGGGACAAGATCCTCGCGGCCGGTCGCCTGCAGGGATGTCAGGCAGATCGCGGTGTTGTAGTTGCTGAGCCCTCCACCTTTCTGGCCTTTCAACTCGCTGTAGATGCCACCATCATCTCTCACGCAGGTGAGAATGAAGGCAATCGCTTTGTCAATAACTTTGGCCTTCTGAGGGTGATCACTCATTGCAAAGGCCCAGAGAGGGAGAGCCGTGAGGGCAGGGAAGTTCTCGTCGGACCACGCGCCGTTATCCTTCTGGTTGGCAACCAGCCAGTCAAGCGTCCGGTTGATCGCGGCCGTGGCTTCATTCGCAACCGACAGATCCAGAATGCCCGCGGGCTTGTGCGCAGACACAGTCAGTATCGTGCTGTCAGAAGGGGGGGATGGCGGAGAATCGCTCAGATCCTGTGCATATGCGGCTACGCTGAACGCCATTACTGCAACTACGGCAGTTATTGTACCCACTAACACCTTCGCAACTTTCATGATGTTTCTCCCTTTCCCTGACTTTCATGGCCCCGCGCACGCAGTGCGCACTTACTGTCGCACTACACGCTGATCCAGTCAACACAGATACAACGCCTGTCCGCATTGCATTCTTAGTCCGGAGGGCCGATCCTTTGGCGCAGAGCGCCGACTGTCATAAATGGGCTCTGACTTGAGCGGGTGGCACGGCATTCGACGGATTATCGACACTGGGGAGGATTGGCATGCAGCGAAAGCATAACAGAATTGCGACGATGGCATGTCGCGTGTAAACTTCAGTGCACGTTTGAGATAAGGGAGAAGTGGAGGTTGGCAGAAATGCACCTGGTAAGCACATGTCTTAGATTGCTGCCGTTGCTGCTGATCATTGGCTGCGGTGCAAGAACTACGGGTCGGGAAAAGATAGAAAACCCGGAATCAACAGAAAATGGATCCGAATACGCAGGGGAGGAAACGATGGTGAAGGAACAGAAGAGTGGGTCTTGGTCTCCGGAGTTGTCGGATGATGAGAAGCAGACGCTGTTTTCGATTGCCATGGATACACTCGACTGGTGTGTCAACGGGGGGCAGGGCGCGTTCTCTTTCAAAAAGTATACGTTGACGCCGCGGCTTAAGGTGCCGACGGCAACCTTTGTCACTCTCCAGATCAGAGAGACACTCAGGGGTTGCATCGGGTCACTTGAACCACAGGACGAGATGTACCAATCAGTGCATCGCAACGCGATTCTGGCGGCGCTTCGCGATACGCGCTTCAGACCGGTCACGCCGAAAGAATTGCCGGAGATTAATGTGCACGTTTCGATACTGAGCCCCATCAGGGCTATAGAATCCCATAACGACTTCACGATCGGAGAGCAGGGGATAATACTTTCAAAGAAAGGACGCAGATCCGTCTTTCTTCCCGAGGTGGCACCCGAACAGGGATGGAATAAAGAAGAGACGTTGACCCATCTCAGTATGAAGGCAGGGCTGGACGCAGACGCCTGGAAGGAAGGCGCGGCGTTCCAGGTGTTCGAGAGCGTTGTTCTTATGCAGTGAGTGTCCTAGAGTGTGGGAGTGTGCGTGACACCAATCGTGAACACCAATTCGCTCCGCATAGCTACACATGAAGACACAGTGCACATGAATTAACCTGTGAATTCACGAACTCCCACACCCCCATACCCCGATACTCCCATACTCCGATACCCACACACATCTCCTGAACGGGTTGCACGCGCCTAAGGGAAACTGGTATAGTCCGTCATGAGCAGGTTGCCCACATGGATCAGGGTAAGGCTTCCCGCCGACGGGAGGCATGATGCTGTGCGCGATATGCTGGCGAAGGAATCATTGCATACCGTCTGCCAGAGCGCGGCGTGTCCCAATCTGTCCGAGTGTTTTGGGGCGGGCACAGCAACGTTTATGATTCTGGGAGAATTCTGTACGAGGCACTGTCGGTTTTGCGCTGTTTCGCAGGGAGCCCCGTCACCTGTCGATCATGAAGAGCCCGTTCGCGTGGCTCGTGCTGCCGCATATTTCGGCTTGAGCCATGTTGTGGTGACAAGCGTCACGCGAGATGATCTGGATGACGGGGGCGCCGGCTCGTTTGCTCGGACCATCAGCGAGTTGAGAAGGACACTGCCGAATGCATCAATCGAAGTTCTGACGCCGGATTTCAGGGGCGTTGCACGGAGCGTGGCGACGGTCCTTATGGCGGGCCCGGATGTGTTCAACCATAACCTTGAAACCGTGCGTAGGCTTCAGCCGGATGTCCGGCCGGAAGCAGACTACGATAGATCGCTGTCTGTTCTTGCAATGGCCGCCCGATGGAGACCGGAGTTGATCGTAAAGTCGGGCATAATGGTTGGTCTGGGAGAGACGGATGACGAGATTGTAGCCGCGATGAGCGATTTGTATTCGGCCGGCTGTGCATCTTTGACGATCGGACAGTATCTGGCCCCTTCCAAGGAGCATGCTCCGGTAGCCCGGTACGTGCCGCCGGAATCGTTCGAAGGTCTTCGGAATATGGCGATGGCGATGGGGTTTCGGAGCGTCGCTGCAGGCCCGCTCGTTAGATCGTCATACCGGGCCGGCGAACTGTTGCGGCAAGAAAGAACGGAAGGAACTGCTTGCTGCGGGCGTTGAGAATGGCCCGTGGGTTCGAATCAGAGGAGAGAGATTCTCTCGCCAAGACACAAGTGAACGAAGAGAAGAAAGAAGGAGAACTGCTAACCATGAAGAGCATGAAGGACATGAAGGAGAGGACATTGTCCTTGCGCGAAGCGCCTTCATGATCTTCATGTGCTTCATGGTGAGATTCCGGCGTGGCTTCGAACCGCACATGGAGCGTACGCGGAATTCCGTGCCGATGATGTAGGGGTTGAATGAGGAGGTTTCGGTGAAAGAGGATCGTGAGAAGGAAAACTTCTGCGCTATCATTCCCGCCTATCGCGAAGAAAGAATGATAGGCGAAGTTGTGCGACGGGTTCTGAAACATGTAGGCTCGGTCATCGTTGTTGATGATGGGTCTGATGACAAGACCGCATCTGAAGCCGAGAACGCGGGCGCAGAAGTCATCATCCACGAACAGAACAAAGGGAAAGGAGTTGCACTTGCCAGCGGGTTCTCGCGTGCCAGGGAGAAGGGGTTTGACGTCGCGGTCGTGATGGACGGGGACGGCCAGCACGATCCCGAAGACGTGCCGCGGTTTATTGAGGCCTATGTGAGAACAGGAATACCCGTGCTGGTTGGGAATCGCATGGCGGACCTGGCGCATATGCCGCTTGTCAGAAAACTCACAAATCGGTACATGAGCTGGCTCTTGTCTCGACAGATGAGACAATATGTGGCGGACACGCAGTGTGGCTACAGGCTTTACAGGCTTGACCTTATACCACTGGTTACGACACAGTCCGAACGATTTGCCGCAGAATCGGAGATACTCCTGAATCTAGCTTCTCGCGGCATACGCATTGATTCGGTCCCAATAAAGGCGATTTACGGGGACGAGCGGAGCAAGATTAATCCGCTGATGGATACGGTGCGTTTTTTCAGGATGCTGAGACGCTATAGTCACCACAAGAGCTAGAACGGGATGGAGAACGATCCGAGCAATGTACCGGTAAGGGCGCTCCACATCATGGATCGCATGGCACCACGAGGAGCTAGGAGCTAGAGGTCTCGTCGCGGTTGCGTCTCCTGCCAAGTGCAATGAGACCCAAGGAGCCCACCAACCCAGCCATCAGCGCACCCGTTGCCACTAAGGTTTCCGACCATGTCTCCGGCATGCGGTTGGGGGCGGTGGCTATCTGAACGGAATGCTTGACCTCCCCGTCTCGTGCGGTTACCGCAGCGCCGGCGGAGATGTCTTTGAATGGCCACAACACAAACAGACTGCCCAACAGAAGCCCGATGAGAAAAGCCATGGTGGCCGACTTGACCCGGCGGAGAAGAAAACTGAGAAGCTTGGCAAAAAGCACCAGTCCAACCACCATGCCGACCGCCAGAGCCGCGAGCCAGACCGCCGCGTCCATATCGAAAGTGCCCTTGGCAAGCCCGCTGACCAAGCCGGTGAAGTTGCTCAAAGCGACCTGATATTGGCCCAAGACCAACAGCACAAAAGAGCCGCTGATACCCGGAAGAAGCATGGCGCTTATTGCGATCGCGCCGGAACCGGCGGCGATCAGTGGGTTGCTGTTGCCTGCCGCGTTCTCGGGCATGGCCAGAGAGACTCCTACAGTCAGTGCAATCCCGGGAATGATCCACAAAAGCCTGGCTCCCTTCTTTTCCATGATGGCGTAGGGAACAATGACAGACGGCAGGATAAGACCCACGAAGAACGCCAGGGTTGGTGAGTAATACTCATTGAGCAAGATCTCGATCAGGAACGACAGCCCGCCGATGGATACTGCCGATCCGATGAGGATGAGAGCGAGAAAACCCGCGTCAACGCGCCGAAGCTC
>SPBP01000444.1 GCA_004525935.1 Lentisphaerales bacterium
AGCGTCCGTGTCGGGACACGAAATGCTTATAGCTGTTGCCGAAACGGAGTCATCAGGTCAGGGCTGAGTTTTTTGACCGGACGCGGTTTGCTCAGACCTCTGTCACTGAATACTTGGAAGTGATCGCTGCGCTGACACGATCGCCGTTCCGATTAGGGGCGTTAGCGGGACTGATGCTACCGCATCAGGCATGTCAACGCAGGGGAAGTGTAGTGCGGTCAACTGCGTTAAGGAATTAGTGAAGAAGAACCAGCGGAAGGATCATTCGTCATTCGGTTTCTTGAGTCTTGAGGGCTGACCCCAATTCATTTAGGTTGTGCACATTTGCTCCACTGAGCAGGCTGACCTGATGAAGCCTTTGTTTTGATTCCGGCAATCAGTACACGATGGGCTCGCCTGAAATGGCTTGATCTGTTTGGTGTTTAGTGGTTGGATACGGCTGTACTAAGAACTCGAAGGGGCTCTGCAATGCAGAAAACAGTGAACATTTCGGTTCGGAACAAGAATTCTCGTTACGTTGCTTTGGATCTGAGGAAGCAGAACGAGGTCATTGCGGAAGGGAGAACCGCTGCATCTGTAGCGGACAAGGCCCGCAAGACGGGGCGACAGTTCTCGATGATGTTTGTGCCGAAGCGGGGCAAAACGTACGTCTTCTGAGCAGTTCTCATGGCCCAAAAGCGATACACCTACCCGTTCTATGCCCCACCGCATCGGCCTGCGGGATCGTATCTGCCGATCCGCCTCGTCAACCCAATCGACAAGGTGTCTTTTGTCTGGAACTGCCTTGTGGATACCGGCGCTGATAGCTGCCTTTTCACGGCGGCGCTGGCCAGTCTTGCGGGGCATAATCTGGTCGGGGATGGCGTTAAGTCAGACGTTACCGCCGGCATTGAAGGAAGGCAGCTTGCTACCTACAAGCACACTTTTGTGCTGGAACTGCTTCATCCGACAGATCCGGGCAAAGCCGTGTGGAAGAGTCGCAAGAGCCTTTTTGACTGTCTCAGCCACGACGACTTTCCTCCTCTGCTCGGCGTCGCGGATTTCCTCCGGCATTTCAGGGTGATCTTGGACTATCCCCGTAAGAAGATCACGCTGGAATGGTAGTCCCCGCGACCAGCCCTGCCATGCGTGTCGCATGGAACCGCCTCACATCGCCTCTTCCTATTCGCGACACCCGCGTTCCTTTTACACTCGATGTGGAAAAAGACGACAATGGCCAGTTCTTCGAGATTTTGCTCCGGCCTGATCGCGCAGAACAAGTCCGGCTGGCCGTGCTCGATATTGCGCCCAAAGCCCGCCACCTTCTGCTCCAGGCAAAATGGGGCAATGAATCGGCCAAGTATCTCTGCGGCCATGATGAGCGATTCTGGTTTGCGGCTGCTGTTCCCGAATCCGCTCACGCTTCCAGCGTGGTTGCCGCACAGGAAGCTCTGAAACCCGACGCGGTTTCCGATTCCCAACTTCGCCACCAGGTGAAAGCAAAACACCGCAATCGTCGCAAGAATGCCGGTTTCATCCGCCAGGGGGAATGGTTCTTTGTTCCTCAGGGACAGACCCCTTATTATCCGGAATAGAGTTGAAAGTAATTGCGATTCTACTATTGACATGATAGCGCCTGACAGTGCATGATAGCGTCTAATAGCTACTGATAATCCAGTAATGAGGCGCTATGACCGAGAGCGATTCAGTGGAACCGAAGGACGTACAAAGGGACTGGTACTCAGTTGAAGAGGCGGCTGACTACCTGGAAATAAGCCAGCCGACGATCTATAGGTGGATGAAGCAAGGCATCCTTTCCTTCTATAAGGTCGGCTCGGCCACTCGTTTCTCGCAGGAAGGACTCGACGCCGTCGTTCAGAAGACGACAGGCCAGCGAGAAGCAGAAGCTGTGGCGAGTCGCTGCGCAGCATGCGGACACAGTGTCCTTGTCGGAGGGAAGCTGCAGGGGACCGGCGGCCTGTACTTCCGCCCCGAGAAAACGAAGTTCTGGGTGTTCAGTGAAGCCCTGGTCCCCACCAGGTGCCGCGTGTGCACAGCCTGCGGCTACATCCAGATTCATGCCGATACGAGCAAGCTGAAACGACTGTCACGTAACCGTGAGGAACCGACAAATGACTTGCCCGTCGATTAGCAGGCGTCGTTCGCTGTTGCAGCCAATTGTCCACACACCAATCGAAAGGAGGCCATAGTCATGGGCGTCTTCTCGTTCATTCTACTCGGGCTTCTAGTGCTGATGTACTACTTTCTCAAATGGGGTGTGTCCTGTTTAAAGCAGCATCAGTTCTTCCGCGGGATCATCTCCATCGCGGCGGCCTTGTTCATGGGATTCGTAGTCTTAAGC
>SPBP01000458.1 GCA_004525935.1 Lentisphaerales bacterium
AAAGTGCGTTTGGCGTTAGCAATCCTCTCAACCATGTCAGAGATCCTGCCGTAGGCCTTCGAGTGGTTGTTACAAGCGTTATGAGCAGGGCCGCAGTGGAATAGTGTCCGTAACACGGGGCCGGGGGCAACCGGAGGGCGATTCCCCCTGTGTTTTCGGGTGCATGGTGTCGGCGTCTTGTGTTATTGTGCGGATCGCTATGACGAAGAAGGCAGAAGGACGGGCCGAGGAAACCGGCAGGCTCCGTATCGGAGACGTGTGGAACGCGATTACGATCATTGCGATGTCCCAAAGCAATCCCCTGAAGGCCGTTGCAGAGTTTGTAGAGAACAGCATTGATGCCAAGGCGCGTCATATCACGATTATCCGCGGCAAAGAGAAGGGGAAGACGTATCTCCGTATAGTCGACGATGGCGACGGGATTCCCCGGGATGAGCAGGGCACGCCTGACTTCAAGTACGTGGCCACCCATATATGCGATTCCATTAAACGTCGAATGAAGAAGGAAGGAGTTGAGGGAATCCAGGGCGAATTCGGCATAGGACTACTCAGCTTCTGGACGGTGGGCAAGGAGCTGACCCTGAGCAGTTCCGGGGAAGACGGGCATGTTTACGAAATACGAATGGTGAAGGAGAAACCCGGCTTCACTGTGCGAAAACGCCGCATGCTCCTCGCCGACAAGGGAACCGAACTGACGGTCACTCCCCTTCTGGCCGGCATACGTCAGTTGAGCGGCGATAAGATCCAATGGTATCTGGCATCGGAACTTCGTGACCGCATAAGAACGTCCGGCGTCGATATCAAAGTCATCGACCGCCAGGCTCGGAAAGAATTCAAGGTGGAGCCCAGGCAGTTCGAAGGGCGTCTGCTGCATGAGTTGCCGGTTGCCCGTACGCCATACGGCGACATTTATCTGGAATTGTATCTGGCCGATGCGAATTCTGAACGCAAAGTGGGCGTGCATCGTTCGGGAACAAGAGTGCTGGAGTCCATTTGCGACCTCGATGGGATGCGACATGAGCCGTGGACGTCCGATTACATAGAAGGCATCATTGATGGGGCATTCCTGAATCTCACGCCGGGAACAAGAGGCGGCATTATTCACGATGAAAGACTGTCCGCATTCTGCTCCGCTCTCAGGCCGGTCGAAACCAGGCTTCTCAAGCTTATCAAGGAACAGTGCGATGCCGAGGATCAAAGGGCCAGCAAACGCATCTTGAAGTCAATTCAGAAAGCCCTGAGGGAAGCGCTATTGTCTCTGCCATCAGAGGAGTATGACTGGTTTGATGTCCGAAGCGGTGGACGCCGCGGCAGTGCGTCTGTTTCTCTTGTCGAAGAAATGGCCGCGGCCGAAGCAGGCGAGGGCGGTGTCCTGGAACACCCTGGAGGTGAGCAGAAGCAGTTTTTCGAGCATGAAGGACCGCTGTTCAGTGTACGCATCTCGCCGGCATCTTCTGTTGTACAGGTGAACGCCGAAAAGAATCTCCGTGCCGTACCGCGCGACAAGACAAGGCGCCTGGTTGAAAAGAATGTTGTCTTCTCCTGGCGCGTTCTGGAGGGAGATGGCTCTCTATCCAATGCCGAAGGCGAGTGCATTACTTTCTCCGCCCCCAGGACACCCGGACTCACCCGACTGGAGGTCACGGCCGTTCAGGGAGACGTTACGTGCCATGGAGAGGCGCTGGTAACGATTGCCGAATCCCTGTTGCCGCAAGGTCAGAGCGGCCCGGGGGCCGGGAAGGGGTTGCCGAGCTATACATTTCACAGGGCGCCGGGCGAATTGTGGCGGTCCAGGTATGATGCCGAGAAGAATCTCGTTGTTATCAACAATGGTCATCGGGATTTTGTGTATGCGTCCAGGAGCACGGCGCGGAAGCTGCGTTATATCTGCAGGCTGTTTGCCAAGGAACTCGTGTATCGGAATTTCCCGGGTATCCCGCCGGAGCAGCTTCTTGAACGGATGATAGAGTTGTCGCTCTACACCGAAGAGAATTTGAAGTGAAGCCTGAGCGCCCCAACTCCTATCATCCATCCCGCCGTTGGCGGGACAAGTCCTCTATGTGTCTCATCCAACAGGCGGCACAACCCTGGCGAAAAACCTCAGACCCCGGACTCCACGGTGTTTGACTGTGCGATGGGGCTCCACTACACTCCGGCCCACTGACCGCTAGCGTCAAAAGTTCTATGAAAGAATGAGAGCGAATATCCAATATCCAACACTCAAATCCAATGACCAAGGA
>SPBP01000181.1 GCA_004525935.1 Lentisphaerales bacterium
ATGGCTGGTTCAGCCAGCTCAATGAGCTTTCGGTCCAGCACGTTGTCGATTTCGTGCCGCTGTCCGCTGGTGCAGCGGACGGCCCGACCTTCCGTGTCCACGGTATGCAGGATTCTTGAGAAATCGAGATTGCGTGCCTTCCAGAACGAGATCGCCTTGTTCACTTTCAGCAGATCCGACCTTCCTATGAGGTCGTCGAGCTTCCTGAAGCCGAGCCGTGCCATGTATTCCCGCACTTCTCCTGCGATCATACGGAAGAAATTGATCACGTATTCCGGCTTCCCCGCGAAACGCCTGCGCAGTTCAGGATCCTGGGTTGCGACGCCCACGGGACAAGTGTTCTCGCTGCATTTTCGCATCATCACGCAGCCGCAGACCACCAGTGGCGCCGTGGCGAATCCGAATTCTTCGGCACCCAGCATGGCTGCGATTGTCACGTCGCGCCCGGTCTTGAGCTGGCCATCCGTTTGAAGCCTGACTCGGCCGCGCAGGTTGTTGAGAACCAGGGTCTGCTGGGTTTCTGCCAGCCCGAGTTCCCACGGTGCGCCGGCATGCCGGATGGACGATAGTGGAGAGGCGCCCGTTCCGCCGTCGTATCCGCTGATAAGGATCATGTCGGCATGCCCCTTTGCCACACCCGCGGCGATGGTTCCCACGCCGGATTCAGATACCAGTTTCACGGAGATACGAGCATCGGGATTGGCGTTCTTCAGATCGAAGATCAGCTGCTTGATATCCTCAATCGAGTAGATGTCATGATGAGGCGGCGGCGAAATCAGCGTGACGCCGGGTGTGGCGTGACGTGTTGCAGCAATTTCTGCGTTGACCTTGTGGCCGGGCAACTGGCCGCCTTCTCCCGGTTTTGCACCTTGCGCCATCTTGATCTGCAGTTCCCGGGCATTGTTCAGGTACTCGATATTTACGCCGAACCTTCCGCTGGCGACCTGTTTGACGGCGCTGCACCGGTTGTCCCCATTGGGCAGGAGTTCATAGCGAGCGGGATCTTCGCCACCCTCGCCGCTGTTACTCATTGCCCCGATTCTGTTCATTGCGATAGCCAGCGTCTCGTGCGCCTCCCGGCTGAGCGATCCGAACGACATTGCGGAGCTTACGAACCGCTTCATTATGTCTTCTGCCGGTTCCACTTCTTCAAGGGGGACCTGCTTGGTATCCTTGAAGGTGAGCATGCCGCGAAGAGTGCTCTGCCTTATAGATTGATCGTTAATCATCTCCGCATATTGCCGGTAGAGACCGACGTCGTTCAGCCTGGTTGCCTGCTGAAGCCGTGTGACTGATTCGGGTGTCCAGAGATGCCGTTCGCCATCTTTGCGGAACTTGTAGTATCCACCGCCAGGCAGGACCGGGGAGGCCTCCTGGGGCAGATTGACGGTGGTCCGGTACCGGGCCTCGGCTTCTTCGCAGATTCCGTCCAGGCCGATCCCCCCGATCCGCGAGGCCGTACCCTTGAAGTATTTTTCGACGAACTCGGAGTTCAGTCCGATTGCCTCGAAGACCTGGGCGCCCCGGTAACTGCGCAGCGTGGAAATCCCCATCTTGGACATTATCTTCAGGAGTCCGCTGCAAAGTGCCTGGACATAATTCTCCAGCGCGCCGGTTACATCGAGCTCAGCTTCGAGCGCTCCGGATGCTGCCATATCGGCAACGGTTTCAAAAGCCAGGTAGGGATTTACAGCAGTCGCGCCGTATCCGAGCAGCAGCGCGAGGTGTTGGACCTCCCTGGCCTCGCCGGTTTCCACTATGAGGCTGGTGCTGGTCCGAACGCCCTTTTCGATAAGCCTCTGGTTCACCGCTGAGATAGCCAGCAGCGCGGGGATTGGCGCCAGGTAGTCCGGAAGATTCCTGTCACTCAGCACGATCAGTGATCTTCGGCTCAAGGCGAAGGACAACGCCTTCTCGCACAGGTGTTCCAGGGCTTCTACGAGTGCGTATGCTCCACCGCCTGCAGGGAATCCCATCTGGACCACGCTTGTGCTGAAGTGTCGCAGGCTGAGGGTCTTGATTCGCTCAAGGTCCTCGTTGGACAGGATGGGATGCGGAAGCTTGATCAGCCTGGCGTTGCGGGGATCATCCCGCAAGACGTTTGGCGGGTTCCCCATGAACGTCATGAGTGACATGACCAATTCTTCGCGTATCGGGTCGATTGGCGGATTGGTCACCTGCGCAAAGAGTTGTTTAAAATAGGAGTAAAGCAGCTGCGGTTTTTCGCTGAAGACTGCAAGGGGTGTATCCGATCCCATTGAGCCGACCGGTTCATGGGCAGTCGAAGCCATTGGGGCGAGAATCATCTGAAGATCTTCCCTCGCATACCCGAACAGGAGGTGGCGAAGTCGCAGTTTCCCGGCGTCGGGGCTTATCGGTGCTATATCATTGAAGAGCCCGTGCAGGGTGATCTTATTCTCTTCGACCCATCTCCTGTAGGGCTGTCGGCGGGCATAGGAAGACTTGATCTCGCCGTTACGTATCACTCTTTTGCTGGCAAGGTCGACGAGTATCATTTCGCCCGGCCTCAGTGCACCCTTTTCGAGCACCTGCGCCTCATCGAGGTCGAGCACCCCGGTCTCTGAAGCCAGCACCATGAATCCGTCTTTCATGATCGTGAACCGGGCTGGCCTGAGTCCGTTCCTGTCGGTAATGGCGCCCACGAACGTTCCATCACTGAACGCTACTGCTGCCGGCCCGTCCCATGGTTCCATGAGCCCGGCATGATATTCGAAGAATCCGAGCACATCCGGTCCGATCGGATACTTGGCTCCCCAGGCCTGCGGAATGAGCATCAGCATCGAGTGGGGCAGGTCGCGTCCACAGGCCACGAGCAGGTCCAGGGCGTTATCGAGACAGGCCGAGTCGCTGCCGCTTGCGTCAATAATGGGGAGTATCTTCTTGATATCGTCACCCAGCAGGGCGGAAGCCAGTTGACGCTCGCGCGCCTTCATCTGGTTCAGGTTGCCGCGCAAGGTATTAATTTCTCCGTTATGAGCGAGGTGCCTGAACGGCTGGGCCAGTCGCCAGGACGGGAATGTATTCGTGCTGTATCGCTGATGCACCACCGCCATGGCGCTGACCATGTCGGGATCGCGGAGGTCCGTGTAGAACGCGCTCACTTCGGCGCCCATCATCAAACCCTTGTAGTTGATGATCTGCGCCGAAAGGGACGGAACATAGAAACTGTCGCCGAACGCGAAGACGGCTTCCACACGGTGCTCTATCTGGCGTCGCGCAACGTAGAGCTTTCGCTGAAGACAGCCGGGCTCAATCGCAGTGCAGTCAACGAAGCACTGCATTATGCCCGGCCGATCTGCGCGCGCTTCTTCGCCAAGTATCGAATCGTCGACCGGCACTTTGCGCCAGCCGAGACAACGAAGGTCTTCGCCCGCGAGGATTTCTCCGATCAAGGTGCAGCACTCTTCCGCGGCCACGTCGTCATCGGGCAGGAAAATCATTCCAACCGCGTAGCTGCCGGGCGCTGGCAGCTCAATTCCCTGTCCCGCGCATTCCCTTCGGAAGAAAGCATCTGGAACCTGGAAGAGCAGGCCGGCGCCATCTCCTGTTCGTGCGTCGCCACCTGATGCACCGCGGTGCCGCAGTCGTTCAAGTACTTCAATTCCGCGGTCGAGGATCTCGTTGGTTCTTCTGCCGTCGATATTTGCAACGAATCCGACCCCGCATGCATCATGCTCGTTGCTCGGATCATACAAGCCCTGTGAGGTCGGCAACATGTTCAAGCCTTTCTCCCCTGCAAAACATGGCGGAAATGACCGTGCTATCCTGCCCACGGTCACCCGCCTGCTCTCTTCATGCTGCTGTCCACCGTTGCTACAGGACAGGCAGGTATCGGTCTATCTCATACTTGCTGACATGGACGCGGTACGCGTCACACTCCATCTTCTTGTTTGCCAGGAACTTAGAGAAGGTATGCTCGCCGAGTGTCTCTCTCACAAGCTCGCTCTTTTCGGTTTCCGCCAGCGCTTCTTCGAGATTCCCCGGGAGCGACGTGATGCCTTCTTTCTTTCGTTCTTCTTCGCTCATCTCGAATATATCGCGCTCGATAGGGTCCGGCAACTCGTACTTCTCGGCGATGCCCTTAAGTCCAGCCGCAAGCATCACCGCAAAGCTCAGGTAAGGATTGCACGCGGGATCCGGACACCGGAACTCGGCACGTGTAGCTTTCTCCTTGCCGGGCTTATACATCGGCACTCGGACCAGCGCTGACCTGTTGCGTCGCGCCCACGATATGTATACCGGCGCCTCGTAACCAGGCACGAGCCGCTTGTAAGAGTTGACCCATTGCGCGACAATCGAACAGACCTCGCGCGAATGCTTGAGCAGTCCGGCAATATAGCTCTTCCCTTCGGCAGAGAGAGAGTACGGATCGTCGGCCGCGAAGAACGCATTCCTGCTCCCACGGAATAGAGATTGGTGCACGTGCATGCCGCTGCCGTTTTGTCCGAACATCGGTTTCGGCATAAACGTTGCGTAGACACCGTGTCTCATGGCAACTTCCTTTACCGTGAGCCGATATGTCATTGCTGCATCGGCCATCGTCAGGCCGTCCGAAAAGCGAAGATCGATCTCGTGTTGGCTCGGCGCCACTTCGTGGTGACTGTATTCACAGTGTATTCCCATTTGAGCCAGGTCCATCACCGTGTCGCGTCGCAAATCGCTGGCCACATCGAGTGGAGTCAGATCGAAGTAGCCACCGCGGTCCAGGATCTCGGGGCTATCTGCCGACTTGAAATAGAAGTACTCAAGTTCCGGCCCCACGTAGTAGGTGTAGCCCAGGTCTGCCGCCTTCTTCAGCATCCGCTTAAGGATGTAGCGGGGATCGCCTTCGTAGGGAGAACCATCAGGCGTGAGGATATCGCAGAACATGCGAGCCACACAGCCTTCCTCTTTGCCTCGCCATGGCAGAATGGTGAAGGTGGAAGTGTCCGGCATGGCGATCATGTCACTTTCGTGGATCCTTGCGAATCCCTCGATCGATGAGCCGTCGAACCCCATGCCATCGTCCAGTGCGCCTTCCAGTTCATCCGCCGTTATGGCGAAGCTCTTCAGGGAACCAAGCACATCGGTGAACCACAACCTGATGAATTGCACGTTCTTCTCTTTTACTGTTTTCAGGACCTCTGCCTTCGTCATCTTGATCCTCCTTGAGCTTGGTTTTCGGTACTCTTTGCCTGAGCCACGGTCATTCTGCATGACCCGTTAATGCAATCACCGTGACAACAGCTTGTTAACACCATAAGATGCTGTATATTAGATAGTTAGGGCATTGCCTGCAGACCATATCAACAGCCGTCCGTCACAAGAAGTAACAAAAACGTATCGAAGGGAATGGCATAGTTACAAAAGTGTAATACATAGGGGGAGATCTCGAGGAGGTAAGTAAT
>SPBP01000475.1 GCA_004525935.1 Lentisphaerales bacterium
CACCGACAGTATCCACTCCTGCGTCTATTTGAGCACGTGCAAACGCGATTCCAACCTCCACGCACAAATCCATCAAATCACCGGCAAAGATCTCATCATCCAACAGATCCATCAGGAAGGTTGTGACGCCACGCAGATCAGCGGCCTCGGCTGCCGGCCCCTCGATCCATCCAAGGATCGAGTACTCTCCCCGGTAGTTCTGACGATAGGCCTCAGCGGCATTGATTCTGTCACGCATACGATCTGATCTCATCGGGTCTGGCTTAGCGAGCACAGAAAGATCCTTTGTTCCTTCAAGGGGATGCGAACTGCGAGGGGGACCGTCCTTGACATATTCAATCGTGGAACCGAATCCGTGCGTCTCTCTGTATGGGTCGGAAATACAGCTCAACTGGTCGATTCCGAACTCCTTCGCGCACGCTTCGTTCGCTGTTGTAAGAACACGGAAGTCCGATGCGAACGCAGCATAGTCCGAACCAATGTGTTCAGCTGCATACTGCATCAGTATTGGGGTCCGCGGCAAATAATCCACCGGCTCACCCTTCAGAATTCCAATATATCGCTCATATCCATTCATTGCTCTATGCCCAACGTCATCCATGAGGCGCGCCATCAGGCGTCGCCTCGATGGATTTGATGTGCCTTCTCATTTCTTGAACAAATCGGAATGGGTTCCCATACGCTCGAAGATCAACCGTTTGCCTTCGATTCGGTAGAGCAGCACCCAATCGGACTCAATACGACAGTCGCGTCGGCCGACGAGGTTTCCTGAGAGTTTGTGATCGCGATGAATAGCGTCCAGCGGTTTCCCGGAGAGCAAGGTCCGAGCAAGGATTTTGAACTTGTCAACATTCTTACCTCGACGCACACAACGTTTTGTGTCCTTCCGGAACTGTGTTGAGAAGACGGGCGTATACATCAGATTCCGAGTTTACGGAACATGTCGTCTGCGTCCTCGCAGACGACGAGATCACGTCCGGCCTCGGACGCCTCGAACGTCTTGCGCGTGATTTCATTGGGAATCACAACGTCGAAAGGCAAGCCTTTCCGCAATGTAGCCTGCCGATAGAACATTGTGATCGCCTGAGATGCCGAGATGCCGAGTTTGTGAAAGAGGCGTTCCGCCCTGCCTTTTAGATCGGGTTCGATTCTCGCTCTGACCGTTGCTGTTTTAGACATAGCTATTCTCCATTTCCAACAATGTAGCACAAATGGGGCACATTGGCAAGGTTCGATTGTTGAGTCTTTTCGCAGGCACAACGTGAAAATCACCGGCAAAGTGACCGCGCTTCCGCGCGGTTACTTTGTACGGTGCATTTCGTGGTTCGTCGCCCTAATGGGCAATCTTGACCTGTGAATTGGCGACTTTGATGAGGGAGCGCAACGCATTGTTGACAGAAGCGTCATCGTCGAAAACACGAGCAACGTCTGCCTCAAGACGCACGAGATTAGTGCCGCCACGGAATCGTTTGGCATATTTCCCTCTAACTCCGCCTTTGAGCTGAGAGAAATCGTATTCCGACCGCAGGTCGTCCACGGATTTGACTCTAGTTTCTTTCTTCATAATATCGTCTTTCACGTCGAGTTAGTTCTCTCGCACTGATCAGTCGAAGTTGCTTTCCGCGATCTGTGTGAGACACAATCAGCGTCTTGCCTTGCGAAGACTGACCGAAGGTGAGGTATCGTCGTTCGCCGACCGAGTGATCAGGATCGGGAAATGTCCACGACAATGGGTCTCCGAATACGGTGGCTGCCTCGTGAAACGAGACGCCATGCTTACGGACATTTCCTTCTTCCTTCTCCGGATCCCATTCGAACTCAATATCCATGGATACACGATAACATGCCGAAGTTCATGGCTCAATTCATTTCTGTGCGACGAGTAGAGTAGAGCCCTTGTGCACATAGGCCGTCTGGCGAATTGGGCCATACTGACCACCCAATGTTCATTAAGCATCTGGGTGGATGCCCACGTACTCTACGCTCGGGACGGCTTATGCTGTTCCGTCCGTCAACACTTCAGGGCCGATCCGACTTCCCCTGCGCCCGTAACGCACCTCTTGCCAGTGTCACCCAACTTGAGGCACGCTTACTGTCGGTGGAGCCCGACAGAAACGCGG
>SPBP01000141.1 GCA_004525935.1 Lentisphaerales bacterium
ATGGCGTTGGTGGTCATGTAGACGTCGGGATCGATCATGCTGTAGCGCACGCCGGCGCGAGCGGCCAGGTTGAGGACGGCGTCGAATCTGTGCTGCCGGAAGAGCAGCTTGAGCGCCGCTTTGTTTTCGATGTCGAGCTCGTGGAATTCCAGCTTGCCAGCCCTAAAATGCGGGGGACCGGCATAGCACGTTGCCGTGGAGCGGCTGGGGTCCAACGCGTCGATTACAGACGAATCCGCTCCCGCCTGGCGGGCAAGTTCCCGCAACCGATAAGCCTTGAGCCGAATGTCGTAGTAGGCGTTGAGATTGTCGATGCCGACGACATCATGCCCCTGCTCCATGAGCAGTTCCGTAGTTCGCGAGGCAATAAAGCCAGCCGCGCCGGTCACCAAAACTTTCTTTAGTTCAGAAGACATTGGGGACATCCCTTGTAACATCCTTCCGCCCAGAATGTTATTCGTTTATTCACACACCTGCCATCGGCGGAGGAGAAGACCCGGCTCATGGCTCCGTCATTGTGCTGGGCTTCAGGGTCAGCCCTTGAATTAGGAGTTTACTGTTTTCGGCATCCTGATGCGTTGGGCATTTTCAGGGTCCATTTTCAGGGTCAGACCTAGAAACTAGAATTTAGCTTTTCAGGCTTCACTGTTTTCAAGTTGCTTTCAGGGTCAGACCTATTAACTAGCTTTCTAACAAACATTAGTTATCGGCACGTCCACCTTACAAAACCTTCCCGCCCTTCCCGCTGTGTCCTCCATCTGTGTCCTCCATAGCTCCACAGGAGCGACGGACGGGGCCTTCTTGTAAAAACTCTCCTCGGGATCTTTCAGGGTCAGCCGGTAGTCGGTAGACTGTGGGCGTTTGGAAATGTCATTTCTCTACTGTTCACTGTCTACTGTTCACGCCTCTCAGAGTCAGACCGAGAAAGCGAAAAGATTTTGCTTTCTTCTGTGTTGATGGTCAGCACTTCCGTTCTTCCAACCTGCCTGCCGGGAATCAGATCAATACACGCTGAACATCAGGAAGCGTTATAACGTTTGCCACCTTCGAATATGGGCCCGCGGACGCCGAGAAGACTGCTGTTTCCACCTTCCGATAGCGATTCGCAAAGGGCAGACCAGCCGCCTTTTCCTGAAGCTCGCTTTTCAGGCCGTTTATTTCTGCAACTGCAGCGGCAAGTTTCACCTCGCCGACCAAAAGAGTCTTGCCGTCTCCTGACTCGGCCATAACATCAATCTCCATGGGACGAGCAGACTTCGCCGAACCCCACCAACGCCGGGCAACGCCCCACTCCTGGCCGGCAATGGTCAGGCGAGGAACACTGCGCCTCGCCAGATTTTCCCATACCCATGCCGTGTGCTGACGAAATGCAGTCCTTATTCTCCGATACACCACCGCTACGGACGCATTTTCAAGCATTGAACGGTTTGGCTGAACAAAACGGAACCAATATGCCAGAAAAGGATCGGCAAGGCTGTAAAGCGATGTCTTGCCGCCACGCTCATCCGCGCCAAAAGGAATCTCTCGAATAACCAGATCTAATTCCTGCAGCCGCGCCATCGGCCGCGTTATGGAAGTGGCCGGCTTACCAAGCCTGGCCGCAATCTCAGATAGACGATGACAACCCTGCCCGATCAACGCTAGTATTGAAGAAGCCTGCGCAATGTCGCCCATGTCGTCGATAAGCATATGGCGCGGCTCGTTGTGAAGAACCCCCTGCGGCGCAAGAATCAGACGCTGAACCGCGTCATCCAGGGTTTTGTATTCTGTCGCCAGTTCCCAGTAGCGAGGCACACCGCCCCATATGCTGAAGTGGTCCAGCGCCTCCTGAGGCGAGGCATGAGGAAACGCCTTTGCTATCCAGCCGAATTCCAGAGGCGATATCTTCAGGATCTCCTTAGAACGCCCGTAAAGCGGCGCCGATGGCGAAAGCACAAAGCCCTGCATCATGCGCTGAGAGGATCCGCAAATAACGGTATGAAGAGGCGATCCGGCGGCGGCATCAACCACCCTCTGAAGAATGCTTGGCAGCTCCGGAGCCGAGACTGCTAAATATGGAAATTCGTCCAGCACCAAACACGCCCCCGAAGGCGCATCCTTGCGCCAACGGTCAAGCAGGGTTGCCCAATCCGGATACTCAACACGGTCAAATCCTTCGATAACCGAGGCCATGTCAGATGCCAGGCGCCGACGCTGCAAGGCGGCTTCCATCTGATCGGCTACATGATAAACGGCATTTTTTTTCGGAAGCGTCTCCTGCAATAACCGCGATTTGCCGCAGCGCCGTCGGCCATACAGGCAGAAAAATGAACCTGCCGGGGACTGTAACCCCCGGGTCAACCTGTCTTTCTCGTCAAATCTATCGAAAAACTTCATCACTATAAACTCTCCCTCAAGGACACAGAGCTTAACATGGGCATATTATGTATCAAGACCATAATGTAGTCACTGCATAATAATTCAAGAGGCAGTCTTCAGGGGGTTAAGGGGACGTCCCTTGCAGGTAATTGCAGCGCATATGTTTACAATCAAATTCGCACCACTTTGCTTAGTATTTCTTGGGCTAGTATTCATTGGGGGGTGGTAAGGCATGGGCTTGGTTTTATCTTCACTTATGGTGTGGCTATGGTGAGTGTGGGGAATACGGCTCGAAAATCAGACTCATTCCGGGTCAATAGGCCATTCCGTTCGCTGGCGAAGGCGCCTATCAGAATGTCGGCCACCGGACGTTTTGCTATGCAGTCTTGCCGACGTTTGCTAACGTAGCGGTCCCAGGCCTTGTGGGCTTGCAGGGTGTCGCTCCAGTCCCATGATTGTGCGTAATCGATTCCAATCTCGGCCAGGAATTCGCTCTGCCTTTCTTTGTCTCCCAAAAAAGCAGGTGAAAGCTCGATGTAACTGACTGGGCATAAGGTAAGCCCTTCGCCTGCCAGCTTGTCGATCAAACGGGCTGATGCCAGCCCGAATTCCGGGTCTCCTTCCAGTACGTCAAGAACAACGCAGGTGTCCACAACCCAAGTCATGCGTTATCTCCCTGCCGGAGCTCTGTCATCCATTCCTGCGTTGTTTTCGGTTTCCGGAATTTTGCCGCATACCCTAGCATCGCTTCCGCTCCGCTTACATGCGGTTCGGTTACAACGACCATTCTGCATGCATGATCGGTCAGCACTTCCCACATGACGCGCTGCCCGCTGCGCAGATGCAGTTGCCGTCTGATTTGACTGGGAATCGACACCTGTCCCCGTTCTGTAATCACTGTGGCTAATGTTTTCATGCGGTTAATCATGCATCATGTGCTGATATCATGTCAATTGCGTTTTTGGCTGGTTTTTGGTTACTGGTTACTGGTTACAGGTGGCATTTTCAGGGTCAGACCTAGAAACTGGAATTTCGCCTCTGCACTGGCCGTTAGGAGGTCAGAGGTCAGGAGTCAGTGGTCAGACATGGGAGTAGTTAACCGCGAATTGGGCGAAACTGGGTATCCCCTTTACTCTAGTGACGAGATTGCTCAATATGCAGAGATAGAAGGCCACGGAGAGGGCGGATGGCTCCGCTCGTCCTCGTCCTCGTCCTCGTCGTCGGATTCACATTCACTCCGGGGTCACGTCTATTCACTCCGGGGGCACGTCTCGACATGCGACATTTGCCGTCTTCCACATCAGCATCCGATCAGGGGCGGAGGTGTTGCGGCGACGGGATTCATGGGTGGAGAGAAATGTTGAATGTTGAAGTGGGAAGGGTGCACCGCTGAACCATGAACCTTTTGAACCATGCCAAAACATTTATTCCGCCATTCATTCCGCCGGGGCGGGACTGCATACTCACTTGATTCGCCAGACTCCGAACCGGTGGCCTCCGACTCTTGCCAGAATGTCCTCCTTCTTCAGTTTCAGGATATGCTGTTTTACCCCGTTAATACTGATGCCAAGCTGCTGAGCCAGTTCTTCCCTCGTCACCTGGTTATTCTGCCCCGATAAGCTCAAGTAACCGATCTCGAGTCTTAGGGGTAGTCTTAGGGGTAGTCACCGTCTTCTGTTCCTGGTAATTCACGTTGACGAGGAAACCATCACCGCTTTCCTCGTAGTCGAAGTTCATCGTGGGATAATCGGCAATCTCCCGAACGATAGTACTTCCAGAAGTTCCGGCATTTTCTTGTCGATGCCGCTCTTGCGGACAAAAGCATTCCATTGAATGCACTTGGCGCTGTCTCGCCCGAATCCCTCCGTTAGCGCCATTGGCACAACATGTTTAGGGGTCCCGTCTCGAGATTCGACATATGGTTTGTTTGCCGGGGTAATTAGTGGGGCTCGTTCTAACAAGCTTCAGCCTCTATCCTATGGGATGCTACTGATTTTGTTCTAAAGATATTTTGGGAAACGGCGCACATCAGACACTGCTATACGGTTCTATACTGACCAGATCCTCCTGCGTCGGCCTATCGCCAAACTTCTCTACAACTGGGCATCGGCGACGCCGGGCGGGAGAATGCCTTTGAGATCGAAGATGACGCAGCCGTCTTTGCTGAAGGCGGAGTAGTCGTATGCCTTGAATTGATGATGGGCGACGGCGACGACGACGGAGTCGTAGTGCGCAGAGGACTGAGGACAGAGATCAGAGGACAGCGAGACGCCGTATTCTTCGAATACTTCGGCGGCATCGGCCCAGGGATCGTGGACGACGAGTTCGCAGCCGAAGTCCTGGAGCTCTCGGATGACGTCTATGACCTTGGAGTTGCGGATGTCGGGGCAGTTTTCCTTGAAGGTGATGCCTAGCACGAGGACCTTGGCGCCTTTGATGCAGTGGCCGTTATGGATCATGAGCTTGATGACGCGGTTGGCGACCTCTTTGCCCATGTTGTCGTTGAGGCGGCGTCCGGCGAGGATGATTTCGGGGTGGTAGCCAAACTGCTTGGCGCGCTGCGTGAGATAGTATGGATCGACCCCGATGCAGTGTCCGCCCACCAGCCCGGGACGGAACGGCAGAAAGTTCCACTTGGTGCCGGCGGCTTCAAGCACGGCATTCGTATCGATCCCCATGCGGTGGAAGATCATGCCGAGCTCGTTGACGAAGGCGATATTGATGTCGCGCTGCGAGTTTTCGATCACCTTGGCGGCCTCGGCCACCTTGATCGTCGGCGCCAGGTGCGTGCCGGCGGTGATGACGGAGCGATACAGCGCGTCAACCGCCTGCCCCGCTTCGGGCGTGGAGCCGGAGGTGACCTTAAGAATCTTGGTGACGGTGTGTTCCTTGTCGCCGGGATTGATGCGTTCGGGGGAATAGCCGCAGTAGAAGCCGTTGGCTTCCAACGCGGAGAGGTCGGAGGTCGGAGGACAGAGGTCAGCTGAGATAAAAGACAGGCCGCTTTCGCGTTCGAGGATGGGGACGCAATCTTCTTCGGTACAGCCGGGGTAGACGGTGCTTTCGTAGATGACGAGGTTGCCGGGCTTAAGAACCTTTCCAACGGTGGTGCTGGCGCCGATGAGCGGTCGCAGGTCGGGGTTTTTGTTGGCGTCGATGGGGGTGGGGACGGTTATGATGTAAATATCGCAAGTACTTATTTCTTCGTGCTTAGTCGAAAATTCGACGTGCATGGAAGAAGCGAGCTGTTCGGGAGAACATTCGAGGGTGTGGTCGGTGCCGCTCTTGAGCCCATCAATGCGCTTCTGGTTGATGTCGAACCCGACCGTCGGGAAAATCTTGCCAAATTCAACCGCCAACGGTAGGCCGACATAGCCCATGCCGATAATACCGATCACCGCCGTGCGATCATTGATTTTTCGTATCAGATCAATAATTTGTTCATTCACTCTATTTATACTCCGTTGAAAGGATCGTTGGCTTTTTCAGGGTCAGACCGCGAAAATAGAAAACAGGCGTTTTGTCGTTCGGTCTCTCTGGGTGTATCGGGGTCTTCACATTTCACGCTGTGTATCGCCCAGTGATATTTCTTGGGTGGTTTCTTGGGCAACGCTGTCGATATCTGCCGGGAGCTGAATGCACCCTCCCGCTCCCGTCTGCACAATGCGGAAATACACTCGGTCGAAGATCCCCACCAGACAACAATGTCGTCCGGATCAGCCTTGAGAATATCCAGGAAAGTGGCCGAAGACTTCTCTTGCACAAGGAGCGGCACAATAGCCGAACTGTCCTCTTTCGTGCATCTACAGACTCCGTCCCCGTGGATTATGCATGCACAAAACATCTTCTCCGTCATAACTGCCCTCACTCCACACCTGGACTACTTTACTGGCGGCAGCAGCCACTCCCAGACAGGAATACAGGTGACGCTTCTGCCGGCAATTTGTTCGATGCCTCTGTGGTCCATTGTCAGTAATAGAAGACTCTTATC
>SPBP01000380.1 GCA_004525935.1 Lentisphaerales bacterium
ATTCTTGGCGACCCGAGTCCGTGGGGTGTCAGCGAAGTACGCCTGGATATTGACCGGCTGGTCAATGAGGTGCGGCTGACGGTGAAACCGGATGCGATATGGGCCTGCCCGCAGTGCCACGCCCGGATGCATGTGAAGGAGTGGCGCACTCGGCGGTGGCGGCATCTGGACAGTTGCCAGTTCAAGACGATCCTGGAGGCGGCAGTGCCGGTGGTCGAGTGCTCGGAGCACGGCGCGCAGACCGTGCAAGTGCCGTGGGCGGAAGGATCGAGCCGCTTCACGATGTTCTTCGAGCGCTTCGCCGTGCAGGTGCTGGAAGCGTGCCCGGCGGCGCGGGCCAGCGGGTTGCTTGGGATCAGTTGGGACGAAGCCGACGGGATCAAGCAGCGGGGGGTGCGCCGTGGGCTGGCGCGGCGGCAGATCAGCGGCCTGGAATACGTCTGTGTGGATGAGAAGGCCGTAGGACGTGGCCATGACTATGTGACGGTCGTCACGGGGGTGACGACCGGCAAGCCGCAAGTGCTCTACGTGGGCGACGGGCGTGCCGAGGAGGGACTCAACGGCTTCTGGGAATGGCTGGGCGCGGAAGCCTGTGCTCGCATCAAGGCGGTGAGCATGGACATGGGCCAAGCGTATCAGAATTCGGTGCGTCGGTACTGCCCGGATGCGGAGTTGATCTTCGATCCCTTCCACATGATGAAGATGCTCAATGGGGCGGTGGACGCGGTGCGGCGGCGCGAGGCCGTGATGGGCACGGGGATCGAACGCATCGCCTTGAAGAGGACCCGCCAGATGTGGCTGTGGGGAGAAGAGAACCTGCCGGAGCGGCACGCCGTTCGCTTTGAGGAACTGAAGGACAGCACCTTGAAGACCGCCCGAGCGTGGCGCATCAAGGAGCTGTGGCGCACGTTCAGGCAATGCGTGGACGTAGACGACGCGCATGCCTTCTTCCACAAGTGGTATGTGCTCGCGATGCGATCCAAACTGGAGCCGATCAAGAAGGTTGCGCGTGCCTTCAAAGCGCATCTCGCCGGCATCGTCAGTATCTTCAAGCATGGCTTCTGCAACGCCCTGGCCGAAGGCGTCAACAGCCGCATCCAACTGCTCATGCAGAAGTCCTGCGGCTACCGCAACCGCCAACGTCTCAAGACCGACATCCTGTTCCACTTCGGTCGCCTCAACATGGACCCGCTATCCGCTCAATGAACAATCCCCCCACAAACCCGGAAGCGCCTGATTTTCCAGTGCCGCCTTGACCCGTGGAATATCCTTCTTCACCCCCGCCAGATCCGGCCATCCCGCCGTATAGTCGCTAACCCCGATCAGGAGGGCGTGGCTTTCCTTGTAAAGACAGACCTCCGCGCCCTGCTTATCCTTAACGATCTGAATTCCTCGTGGATCAGCGGCGGCATACACGGTTGAAAGGGCGAATAGAAACAGCAGCAACGTAATCAGGCAACGCATTCGTCTCATTGTGATTCCCCTCGCTTACGCAGCCGAAGATAAGGGAAATGGGGCGGGGTGTAAAGAGGATGAAGCTGATTAGAGACCCGCCTTCCCCCGCAATCTTCTTCGGCCGGTCCTCCACTCTCTGAACGGCTTTGCGGTGGTGCTCAAAGGTGTTGCTGACGGATCAGGCCCCCTGCGATCATCCCAGTAGCCCGTCCGGTCGCAAGCCTGAAGGTCTCTGGTTCAGATCGCTTCCAGACGACCAAATGCCCCGTTTCACGCTCCCGCGTAGTGTCGAATCATCCGGCGAATCATACTTCGAGGACCCGTTCCCCGACTACGACCCCGAGTCCGTCATGGCGTACGCGAACGGCTGAGTGATCGCGGTGCGATGGGTCTGTATCCCATCGGCACCGCTCACCGCAAAACGGGTCCGCGGCGAGGCTCAGGCTGGCCTCGGCGATCCAAGAGAATGCTTTTCCGCCCGACCTTGACCTGCCAGCCGGATTCCCGCATTCTCCCCGCCATGAACACGCTCCTTCATGCCGGTCTCAACGGGCGTGTGCCCGTGCCGCCTGAAAAGCGATTTCTTATCAGTTGTTGAGCTGCCGCAGAGAGCAGCGTGTCCGGCGCAAAGATCATCTTTGACAATACCATCCGGAGGCAGATCATGAAAAGACTCGTTGTGGTTACATCGTTGACGGCTGCGATGGCGCTCCAGGTTGTGGCTGAAGTGGATCTCAAGCCGCGCGACCTGACTCCCGTGACGTGGCTGAAGGCGCCGAAGCATCCGCCCGTCGAGATTGTGCGCGATGGGGTTGCAAAGACCGTGGTCTGCATGGCCAACCCCCAGGCAGCGGCGCTCTGGAACTGGACACCCAGGAGATCCGGGGATCGCCCGCCCGTGCTCAAGCAACTGGCCGATCAACTGGTCGACACGATCAAAGTCGCCACCGGGGCAGACCTGTCCATCGTGACGAACCTTCCCGCTGCGGATCAGCCGGCCATCGTGATTGGGGATTGCGAGGAGACGCGTCAGGCCGGCATCGACGCCACCCAGATCCCGGTCGAGGGGTTCGTCATCAAGACCGCCCCCAACCGCATTTATCTCGTGGGGAGCACGCGGGGCGGCGAAGGGACGGCCTGGGCTGTGGCGGATTTTCTGGAGCGGTTTGCAGGGGTCCGCTGGTACTGGCCGACACCCTACGGCGGGCGGTCCATCCTGCCCTACACCTCGCTCGCCATTCCTCCGCTTCACTACCACGATCAGCCTGTGTTTTCCTATCGGCGAATGTACCAGGACTGGTACTGGCTGCAGGCGCGCTCGTGCGACGAACAAATTCTCCAGATGCCTTCCGGCGCCGGCGCCGAGGGCTCGGAGACGCTCTGGCTGGGCGATCA
>SPBP01000397.1 GCA_004525935.1 Lentisphaerales bacterium
CGTTGTGCCGGTCGGGAAGACGGCTCTGAAGTATGTTGAGACCTACACGAAAGCGGTACGCCCTTATCTGCTCAGCAGCTCAGAAGAACCAGCGCTCTTTCTGGATATGGAAGGCAGGCGTTTCCCGTACTTCACACTGAGGCGCATCGTGCACATGTATGCGAAGAAGGCCGGGCTGGATATCAACGTGACTCCGCATACCTTCAGAAGAAGCTGCACAACAGAACTGCTCAGGGCCGGAGCCGGCATGTATCACGTCAAGGAAATGCTCGGTCATGAAAGCCTGGATACACTCAAGCATTACGCCAAGCTCACCATCACCGATCTGAAGCGCACCCACCGCAAATGCCATCCCAGGGACAGGGATCAGGAGCGGGAATAGAAGAACACAGATAAAGACCTTCACAGAACGTTCGACGAATGCTAAAAGGATTTTCAGAGAGCAAGGATGAGTCATCTGCTCCCCGTTCAATGTGTTCCGCTTCTGGAACTTTGAGCGGGGTTATTGATATCCGTATGAAGACTCGCACAAAGATATACTTGGATGTCTGCTGTCTCAATCGACCGTTCGATGACCAGACGCAGGACCGTATTCATATGGAGTCGGAAGCTGTCGAAACAATCCTGGGACATGTGGATGCGGGACAATGGCAATGGGTTGGCAGCTCGGTTGTCGACTTTGAGATAGGCAGATCCAGCGACCTCGATAGACGAGCCAGGGTGGGCAGGCTGGCACAGGGGGCAACGGAGACCGTTGTGCCCAGCGCGAAGGAACAGAAGCGTGCTAAAGACTTGTGTGCGCTTGGGTTTTCGGCCGTTGATGGCTTGCATCTGGCGTGTGCCGAAGCAGCGGGCGTAGACGTCTTGTTGACAACGGACGATAAAATGTTGAGAATATCAGCAAGAAATGCGAAGCAACTGCAAGTCAGGGTTGAGAACCCATTAGTGTGGCTTGAGGAGATAACCCGAACATGAACGCGCAGATCCTGAACCAGGAAGAAGTGAGACGCAGGGGTATCGATATCCTCCAGAGGGAATTGGGTGCCCAAGGGATGCTGCGGTTCCTCCAGCAGTTTGATCGGGGAAACGGCGATTATAGCAATGCCAGGCACGATCTGCTCGATAATCTGACTGTCGACGAAGTCATGAAAGCCATCGATTCTGCGAAGAAGCAATAACCCTTCCCATCCTCAGCTTCTTCTACTACAATAATCCCACGCAAAGCCCGCGCACCAGAGCAGAGCACGGTGCGGGGCAAGGAGCCACACCCGCATGGTCGCTCTTGCAAAACCACACCGAAAACCGCATACCCCCGATAGGTCAGCGAAGGATTCGGGCCTGCGATTTTACTCCGCAGAGATTTCAAGGTGGTTGAGCCGGGATCCGATTGAAGAAGAAGGCGGGGCGAACCTTTATGGTTTTGTGGGCAACTCACCTGTTAATCGGTCAGACTGGCTTGGTCTCGATGGGAACCTTTTGCAGAATATTCCGCTTACACCGCCGACATGGGGCGATGTGGCGAAATGTGCAGTAGAGATTCTCGGTGACAACATCTTCAACATTTTGGACCAGCAACTCAACCTGTCTCAGCTTGCCGACAAGATCGGTGTCTGTGGTGCAGGCAAAGGCTTGGTTCCTCAAGAATGTCTGGCGTTATTGGCGGACAACCCTGTTGGTCCGGTGGACACATCAAAGGGCAAGATCGAACATGTGAAAACGAGCACCTTTGGCGATACAAAACTCCTCAAAGGTATGGGGGCGTGCTTGCTGAAGGAAGTTCTCAGCAAGATTCCAGGAGCAGGAGCGCTTGTGCCATCTGTAGAGCCCAAAGCGGAAATCTTCTTATCTGTCGATCTCTATTGGTCTTGTAAGAAGAAATACAATCGAGTCTTCTACCACTTCACGGAGTCTGTGAATGTCAAAGTGCAAGGGCTGAAGGAAGTGAAGTTATCCAAGATCTACAAAACGGGCGAATGCGATAAGAATGACGCCGCATGGCAGGCATGTTGTGCATGCCAGTAGATAGAGTCTCCTTATGCAGAATGGCCGCACTACAAAGGGAACCAAGGTCTTCCTTCGGGTCTTTCTGATCCTGTTCTTGGCAGTTCTCGTGATGTGTCTCCTCAGCGTTTGGTACACCTACGGTCCATCGGGAGCCGTCGTTGCTGCAGATTTCGAGGAACGACTCGTTAGCCAAATCGGTATCTCAGTTCCCGTAAAGGTCTTGCAGATTCGACGCAATCGATGGTGTTCCCGCAATCTGCGTCGGTTCTATGTAGAGTGTATTCTCGAATATGAAATCATACCCATGACGCAGCTGGAAATAGTCAAAGAAAACCCATTCTTTCCGCGCGCAATTAGACTCGAAGTTGGAAAATCATATAGGTTCTCATGCTCTGAACTTACGTATTGGCGGCAGGGAGTTCTCAGTCCGTGGACTGTTGTATTGCTGGGGTCTGAGATGAGGCCGTTCGACTATTGGGTGCGTCACGGTCGCACCCAGGGCCCAGGGGATCAGCCCTCGAAATAGCAAATAAGGCTTGTGGACTACAGAATCTGGCCCTTGACGGTGAATAAGACCATCCAAGAAGAGGCATCATATTCCCGGCCGTATCCAACGAAATGGTCTTTGCTTCGTGTCCCTTCGGCAAGCGTGTGTGACACCGCTGATCTGGCCGGGGTAGATTGGTCGCCAGAAAAGGAG
>SPBP01000292.1 GCA_004525935.1 Lentisphaerales bacterium
GCTTCCAGGATGCTTGATGAGGAGCTTGGGCGCCTGGAAGAGAGAGTCGGCGAGGCGGAAGAGGACATCGCCGACTACGCGCGCCTGAACCAGATGGATATTACCTCCGCCCGTGGCGATATTGAACGCAGGTACCTGGCGGGCCTGCTGAGCCATCAGAACAAGCTTTCCACCGAGATGATGCTGCTCGAATCGTTGTTTCCCATGCTTCGGGGTGAAGATGCCGTTGTTGTGGGGCATGTGGACGATCTGACCCGGCAGGCCGGATCCGTCTCGCCGGTCGATGAGATCGGGGATTCCGCGAACGGAGAGACAAGAATGAGCACGCTCTCCGGGCCCGGCACGGAGCGGATTGCGGCCGAGACTCCCGAAATGCGGGATTGGTCCAGGATGAAAGCCGAACGCGCCACGCTTGAGATGCGAAAGAAGCTGCTGCTCGGGAAATTCACGCCTGAACATCCCGAGGTGCAGGAGATTTCGAGGCAGCTTTCCGAGCTTGACGAGAAGCTCAGGGTCGCGGCGGAGGTATCGCTCGGCCGGCTGAAGGACCGGCTTGCCGCCCTGAAGATCACGTGGAACGCACTTGAGTCGGCGATCCGTACATGGAAGAACACCCATCAACTTGCCAGCCAGAAGCAGGCCGGCTACAGGCGACTTGAGCTTGCGCGGGACCGGCGGGAGTCGATGTACAAGAACCTGTACGGGCGTCTGCACGATCTGAAAGTTTCCGAGGAGCTCAAATCCGACCACTTTGTCATGATGGCCCCGGTCAAGACGGACGAGAACCCCGTATGGCCGAATATTCCGAAGGTCATGTTGTTTGCCCTTGCCCTTGCGCTCGGGTCCGGGTTCGGGCTTGCGACCATTGCCCACCTGTTCAACAACCGGATGCAGACCATATCCGATGTTGAGGGTGTCCTCGGCATTACCTTCCTTGGCGGCATTCCGCGCTGGATCAGGAAAGGTGGCGCCTCCTCGGTCCGGCCGATCGTACTCGACGAACATTCCAGCGGCGCGGTGGAAGCCTACAGGGCATTGCGCACGGGAATATTGAATGAACTGAAGGACAAGGGCCAGAACACGATCATGCTCACCAGCGCTGAGTCCGGCGAAGGCAAGACCATTACCGCCCTGAATCTTGCAGTCATGACTGCCCAGGCCGGAAGCAAGGTGTTGCTGGTCGATATGGACCTCCGGCGTCCGCGGCTGCACAGGGCACTGGGTCTTGAGCGTACACCGGGTGTGACGGATGCTCTGAAAGGTGAGCACACACTTGGCGAAATTGCAGTTCAGACCACCATTCCGAACTTATGGTTTATCGCCGCCGGCTCGTTGTGCGAGCACGCCGCGGAGCTCCTTCAGAAGTCCGACCTTGTATCGCTGTTTGCCAAAGCAAGAAGCGAATATGACTACGTGATAATCGACACGTCGCCCATCCTGAGAACCACTGATGCCAGTATTATTGCCACTCCTGAGCTGTGTTCCGTGGTGATGGTTGTACACGTTGATCGCACGGCCAAGCCGATAGTCAAGTATGCGCTCGACTTCCTTGGCAACGCAAAGATTCTTGGTGTTGTAATGAACAGCATCGAGATGAACAAGATCAGCAGCCTCTACTATTCCTACCAGTATCCCAACTACGCCTACTATGCCTACGCATATTCCTACGGTTATGACTACGACTACTTCTACGGCGAAGGTGGGCCGAAGAAAGGGAAGTCCAGGCCGTCTCTTCGGAAAGGCCTGCGCAATATGATTGAGCGCATCCGCCGCACCATCATGCCGCTTGAGTAGCGCCGGTACCGCAGGCAAGACGCGGGCAACGAAACAAGACATGCAACCGCCGACATGTCACGCCGCAGTCTGGAAACGAAGGCGGATGAATACCGATTGTGATGGCCACAAAAAGGCACAAAAGACACAAAAGGTGACGCTGCGCATCACACTGCGACAGAAATGAACGATCGCGATGAGGACATAAAGAAGCTGTGCGACACGGTTCGCGAAACCAGTTTCGCGGTACATCGCTTCCTTCGCAGTGGGCATGTGGAGAAAGTGTATGAGAACGCGATGGTTAACCGCTTGCGCAAGGCTGGGATTGATGTTCAGAAGCAATATCCCCTGAATGTCTATGATGAGGACGGCACGCTTTTGGGCGAGTTCTATGCCGACTTGTTCGTTCAGGAGAAGCTGGTAGTCGAGCTTAAGGCGTGCAGCCAACTCGCGGACGAGCATGTGGCACAGCTTCTGGGCTATCTGAGATCATCGAGGTGCGAACACGGGATGTTGATCAACTTTGGCGGACGTCGATTGCAGGTGAAGAAATATATTCTGACAGAAGAGGCATATTGAGAAAACAGCCCGCGAAGTGGGCAGAAACTTTGCGCCTTTTGTGCCTCTTTGTGGCTATTGCTTTTGGTTATTGGCGTTCATCGGCGTTCACCTGTCCTACGTAGCCTTGGCGAAGTAGGATCGGCGGTTGCATTTTAGTGTAAAGAAGGGGGTTGGTCAGCACGTGGTTCCAAGACGGAACATACTGCATGCGCAGACATTATGGCTGGCGGTGCTGGACCTTGCCTGCCTGGTTCTGGCTGTCGTGATCGGGGTTGCTGCGCGGCTTGGGACAGACGCGCTGGGCGAATATGTGCTCGGCCATATCGATGGCTGGATCTATTTCGGCGCCAGCATTGTACTCGCTAATTTTGTGGTTGGCAGTTACGGCATACAGATTACCGTTTCCCGTTTCAATCTTGTCGTGAACTGGATCTTTGCCCTGGTGGTAGCGCTTATTGTGCTCAGTATTACTTCCCTTGCGTGGTTCGAGCTGCTGCTCGGCCGCGGCGTACTCGCACTTGCAATTCTTGCCTATGCCGGGCTGTCGATCGGAGCAAAAGGACTCCTGTATGCCGTATTGTTCAGGAGCAAGCTGTTCTTGTACCGTGTTGTTATACTGGGTGTCGGGCCAACGGCGCGGGATGTCGCGAAGCTCGTCAGCGGCCCGAATGTCCTGCCTTCCCACAAGGTCCTCGCATACCTGAGGCCGGGTTCGGGTGATGCGACCGCGATGGCAGAAGGTTCTGCCGTGTCACTGGACGGCTCTTCGGTCATAGCGACAGGTAACGATATGATTGAGGATATAGTGCGAAGTCTTGGCGCCGATCTGCTGATTGCCGCGGCAGACCGCGAGGGCGAGATGAGGCCATACTACCAGACGCTGAGGCGCTTGCGGCTGCGCGGTATTGAGGTTATTGACGGGCTGACCGCCGTTGAGCTGTACAGTGGTCGCATTCCGTTGGACCTCGTTACCGACTCATGGCTCATGCAGGCCAGCCTCGAGCCCTCTATTGAACTCGTGCGGCGCTTCAAGCGCATGTTCGATATTGTTGCTGTTGTATTGACCGGTATTGTTCTCATTCCGGTCGGCATAGTTGTCGCTTTCCTGATAAAGCTCACCGCTCCAATGAGCCCGGCAATTTATGTGCAGCAACGTGTCGGGCAATTCGGGAAGTCGTTCACGATTTACAAGTTCCGGACCATGCTTGAAAAGGCGGAGAAGGGTAAAGCCGTCTGGGCGCAGGAAGACGATCCGCGCGTTACGCGGCTCGGTCGGATCCTCCGCAAGTTCCGGCTGGACGAGATTCCGCAGCTGTGGAATATCCTTCGTGGTGAGATGAGTATTGTCGGGCCAAGGCCCGAGCAGCCCGAGCTGGCTGAC
>SPBP01000331.1 GCA_004525935.1 Lentisphaerales bacterium
ACATTCAGCATCGTATACAGATGACCGAACCGGTGCTGCTTCTCCCTGCTTGCCCTTTCCGCTATTCCCCGCAGTGAGGTTTGCATGTCCACAGCGATCTTCCTATCTCGCTTCATGTTTCCTTTGCGGGCTGCGCATCCCCGTCGCTCCCTTCCCCGTGCCCGCACCGCCATAACCTTTGGCGCAGGCGTGTGGTCGGCTCTCCCGCCTCTGAGTACTATGGAGCGATCTGACTCCCGGCCCGCCTTCAGCCAACCCTACCATATCAGGTGACCTACCTCATTTCTGAGGAGCGAACCGGGGCTCCCAGGTTCCTTGACATAACTCTTCCCGCGTGCCACGCGCTTGAGACCCCGGCGAAGTCACCGGATGCAAGCCTGTTGCGCATCCTTGTTATTGGCTTCCGCAGATATTACGGCGTCGCCCTTCGCATGAACCCATGTCGAGGCTGATTCGCTTTGGAGGAGCGTTGGTCCTCCTGCGGCCTGCGGGATTCCCTGTGTACGCTTACATCGTATTGTTCGGTTTGTACCTCCTTTACGATGCCAACACTTGGTATGAGTGGATGGCTAATCCTTACTCAGTGCGGACTTGCACCGCACCAGTTATGTCAGGCTTTGCCTGACGCCCAATATCGTAAGCCCGAATCCTTCGCTGACCTATCGGGGGTATGCGGTTTCAGGTATGGTTTTGCAAAAGCGACCATGCGGGTGTGGCTCCTTGCGTGGCAATTATTCTACCGGAAAGTACAGAGGATGGAAAGAGTTCTTCAGACGGCAAAGTGTGGTCACTTCTTGGGTTCGATCGGGCCCTCTATTGCCCGAACGGCATCCCATAGTCTACGAAACTCGTCAACAAAAGGTAACTTCTCAATAACCCCCTGTGCCGCCCTGCCCGCGAGCTACCCTGCCTGATGGCGCTGGTCTGGTCATGCTGACAGAGATCGCGACGAGGATCAAACCGAAAATTCTTACATGGTGCGGCGTGAGCTCTCAAGCGGCACCAGAACAGGCCAAGACATGCCTGTCATTTCCTCGCCGGACGGCAGCAGAGAAAACTCAAGAAAAGCACTTGCGTTCTTTTTGCGTCCGGCATATTATAGCGGCGTCGCTATACGAGAGAAGAAACGCTTATGGCCCCATCCGCGAAAGAGAGCACAGCAACCAGGCGAGGTCACCTCAAGGCCATCGAGATTATCCAGAGCGGACAACCCGTCTATCGTGGTTCGCTCATCCGGTATTCACGGCGCTGCGGTTCGCCGAGGTGCAAGTGCGCCCAGGGCCAGTTGCATCAAGGCTGGGCTTTGTCCGTGAGTGTGAAAGGCAAGACGCAAGTGGTGTACATTCCAGATGAACTGCGGCGGGAGGTTGCGGCGGGATTACGGCGACACGAGGAACTGAGCAAGCTGATTGAGCGAATCAGCAAAGCTGATGCCAAGAAGCTTCGCACGCGTGCCCGTCGCAACAAGAAGCGTTGATAGGCCGGAGCCGGACATGGAGAACAGTACGAAACAGAGAGACGAATCCCGCTCGGATCTCGGCGTGCATCGAATGGAGCATGAGCCCAGATGATAGACCCAGGCAAGATTCCCGAGGAAGAGAAGACGCCCCTCGTAATCGAGTTGCTGCATGCCGTGCAGACGCTGCGTGAAGAAGTTCATCGACTGCGCGATGAGATCGCCCGTCTGAAAGAGCATAAGGGCAGGCCGAAGATTCCGCCGAGCCGACTGGAGAAAGACACGAAGGAAAAGCGGAAGAAGAAAAAGGGCGGAAAACGTCCGGGCTCGAAGAAGCGGAGCAAAACGAAAGATCTGCCCATCCACGAAACGATCCCCGTGCCGCCGAAGGACCTGCCCGCGGGCTCAACCCGCGTGGGCCACGACGATTGGATTGTCCAGGGCCTTGAGATCCGATTGCATAACGTGTGCTATGAGCTGGAGATCTGGCTGACACCGGATGGCAAGGTGATCAAAGGAGAATTGCCCGATTCGGTTATCGGGCATTTCGACACAACGCTGCGAAGCTTCATCCTGCAGCAGTATAATCACGGCCACGTCACAGAGCCCTTGATATGGGAGGAACTGCTGGACTTCGGGGTGGACATCTCCTCCGGACAGGTCAGTCGAATCTTGACCGAAGAGAAAGATGCTTTCCACCTTGAGAAAGAAGGCGTGCTCTCTGCTGGCCTGGAGGTGTCCGACTACATCAATGTGGACGATACCGGCGCGCGGCATGCGGGAAAGAACGGGTACTGCACTCATATAGGCAATGAGTTTTTCGCCTGGTTCGAGAGCACGGGAAGCAAGAGCCGAATCAACTTCCTGCAATTGCTGCGCAACGGGCATGGCGATTACGTGATTAACGAGGATGCGCTTTCGTACATACAGCGGCAGAGCTTCCCGCAGCCGCTACTCGCGCGGCTCGCCGAAGACGCCGCCAAGCATCTTGCCACTGCGGCAGACTGGAAGCAGCACCTGGAGCACCTGGGTATCAAGAAAGATCGTCATGTCCGAATCGCCACGGAGGGCGCTCTGCTCGGCAGCGTTCTGCATCACGGTTTCTCGAAAGCGTTGGTGATCCTCAGTGACGATGCCGGGCAATTCAATATTCTGCTCCATGCGCTGTGCTGGATTCATGCCGAAAGGACCATCCACAAGCTCATCGGCTGTAGCGATGAAGAAGCCAAGGCGATCGAGGCCATCCGTGATCGTATCTGGCAGTTCTATCGAGACCTGAAGGCATACAAAGAGATGCCCAAGGAAGCAACCAAGGTCGCCTTGGAAAAACGATTTGACGAGATCTTTGCCACTGAGACCTGTAGCGCGGTATTGGATGCGGCTTTGCGCCGTGTGGCCAGGAACAAAGAGGAACTGCTCCTCGTATTGGACCGACCGGATATCCCTCTGCACAACAATCTCAGCGAACGGGATATTCGTGAATACGTCAAGAAACGCAAGATCAGCGGCAGCACACGCTCCGACAACGGCAGGCGTTGCCGCGACACGTTCACCAGCCTGAAGAAGACATGCCGGAAATTGGGCGTTTCCTTCTGGGGCTATCTCAATGACCGTGTTTCAAATGCGGGTGCAATCCCGCCCTTGCCGGACCTCATTCGCGCCCGCGCACGATCTGCCTGAATGTCGCCTGATGGCAATCCTTGTCCCGATCTTCGTCGGTCTTGATCTTTGTCCCGATCCTCGTCATGATCTTCGTCGAACAGGGCTGGGCGGCAGTCCTTCCCAGTGGTCGGTCAGGGACTTATTGAGAAGTTACGG
>SPBP01000459.1 GCA_004525935.1 Lentisphaerales bacterium
CCCGCCTCCCCTTGACTGTGAATTTCCGCTGCTGTATGATCACCATCAAGTGCGGAATTGTATCCTTCCTGACGGGAGTGGGTTTCTACCCACTCTTTTCCGTCTCAGGATATGTGTGTTTGCAGGTATTCATGGCAGGCAAACTGCGGAGTGTGAGAGAACAATGAATAACGAGCTTACAGCGGTTTTGAACTATATGGAAAAGGAGCGCGGTATTGACCGCGAACTGATTCTGGTCGCCTTGGAATCGGCGTTGGTGGCTGCATCGCGAAAAAGCGTGGGGCCAACGCGGTTACTGCGCATCGAAATCGACCGGAAGACATCCGATATCCGTGCAATAGCGACGCTGGGAGTCGTGGAGAAGGTGAAGTCGCCGGCTGACGAGATATCGCTTGCAAAGGCGAGAAGGATCAAGAAGGACTCGAAAGTCGGAGACTTCGTGGATGTGGAGGTGACCCCGCGCAACTTCGGCCGCATCGCGGCCCAGACGGCCAAGCAGGCAATCATGCAGAAAATACGCCAGGCGGAAAAGGATATCGTCTTCGAGGAGTATAAGGACCGTATCGGCGACATCGTGACGGGCACGGTGCGGCGATTCGATCGGAGCGACATCGTTGTGGATCTCGGCCGGACGGAAGCTGTGATGCCGACAAAGGAACGGGTGCCGACGGAAGAATACCAGATCGGCGACAGGATCCGGGCTTATGTGCTCAACGTCGAGAACACGTCGGGCGGCACGAATATCATTCTGTCTCGTGGCCATCCGGATTTTGTGCGACGTCTTTTCGAACTGGAGGTCGCTGAGATAGCAGATCGTACGGTGGAAATAAAGGGGATAGCACGCGAGTGCGGATACCGTACAAAAGTAGCGGTGCTCTCACACGATGAGAAGGTGGATTCCGTCGGTGCATGCGTCGGCATGCGCGGACTCCGGGTAAAGAATATCGTGCGGGAGTTGTCAGGCGAGAAAATCGATATCGTGCGCTGGAGCGATGATGTGCGCACCTACGTTACTAATGCGCTTTCTCCGGCCCGATTGCTGAAGGTGATGCTCGACCCGGATATCCCGAGAATGGTTCATGTCTATACTGATGCGGACCAGCTTTCGCTTGCTATAGGTAAAAGAGGCCAGAACGTGCGGCTGACGGCGAAACTGGTGGGTTGGAAGATCGATATTCAAAAGGATGAGTCGGAGGTGACTTTCGACGAGAAGGTTGCCCGGGCAGTGGGAATCCTGGCACAGGTGGACGGTATCAACAAGGAACAGGCCGAGAAACTGGTGCAATCGGGCTTTCTAACGATCGACGGGATTACTGCTGCAGAGAAGGCGGATCTTGAGGCAATCGAGGGCTTTGACAGTGAGACGGTGAAGAGCGTCTACGAGGCCGCGGCGGCACATGTGAAGAAACTTATGGAAGAGGCTGAACCCCATGAAGGTGCATGAACTGGCGAAGGAACTGGGACTTACCAGCAAGGAAGTCCTGACCCTGCTTCATAAGCTTGGCTCAGATGTGAAGAGCCATATGAGCAAGCTCGAGGACGACGTTGTCGAGATCGTCCGGCATTCAATGCAGGATAAGGTACCTGCGGCGGCAGAGGCTTCAAAGCCGGAACCCACCGAACCCGCGAAGGTGGAAACCGCCGTGGCAACCCCTCCTGAAGCTCCACCTGCCCCGGAACCGGAGCCAGAGAAAGCGCCGCCGCGGGCAGTGCCGGCCGGTAACGTGATCACAATCCGTGGTTCAATTGTTGTGAAGGAACTCGCAGAGAAGATGAACATGCGGCCGAACCAGCTGATCACAGAGCTGATGTCGATGAATGTGTTCGCGTCCATAAATCAAAGAATGGACTTTGCGGTTGCACAGAAACTGGCTGCCGAACACGGAATTACACTTGAGCATGAGAAGAGAGCACCCGAGCCGCGGCCGATTCCCAAGGCCCTCCAGGAGCAGGAAGATATTGACCGGCCTGAGGATATCATGCCGAGACCGGCTGTGGTGACAATGCTCGGCCACGTTGACCACGGCAAGACATCTCTTCTGGACCGTATAAGAAATACAGCGGTGGCCGACGGCGAGGCGGGAGGCATCACCCAGCATATCGGGGCGTACACCGTGGAAGTGAATGACCGCAGCATTACTTTCCTGGACACTCCGGGCCACGCAGCGTTCACCTCGATGCGAGCACGCGGCGCGAACCTGACGGATATTGCGATTATCG
>SPBP01000025.1 GCA_004525935.1 Lentisphaerales bacterium
TCGCAGCGGCACGTGGCGGGTTCGTCATGGTGGCAGCGATGGCGAACACGAGGCCACCCGTTGACAGCCCTGAGAGTGTGAGGGAAATGAGACGGCGTTCCGGGGCATGCAGAGGTGCGGACATTCTCCTGTGTGGATGCTTGACGCTGGGTAGAAGAGGAGAAGAGGTCGCCGACATTGCCGGGATGGTTCATGCGGGCATTTTGGCCGTGTCCGACGACGGGTCAACGGTTGGCGATCTGTCGGTGATGCGGGATGCAATGGTTGCCGCGAAAGCCTGTGGTATTCCTGTTCTGGATCACGCGATGGCCGCGGAGCTGTCGACCGGCGGCGTTGTCCGCGAGGGCGGGGCGTCTGCCTTGTTGAAACTTCCCGGGATCCCCGCGTCAGCGGAAGCATCGATTGTGGAGCGTGATATCGAGCTGTGCGGAGAGACGGGTTGTCGTGTTCATATCCAGCATGTTTCGACCCGCGAAGCGGTCGAATTGCTCAGAGCAGCACATCGGAACGACCTGCCGATTACATCCGAAGTGACGCCTCATCACCTCTGTTTCACCGATGAGGATCTCATGAGCGTGGGTACGTCGCTCAAAGTCAATCCGCCCGTCGGTTCCTCACAGGATCGAGAATCTTTACTGAACGCCGTAAGCGAAGGGATGATTCAGGCGTTTGCCACTGACCACGCTCCTCACTGCATGGAAGCGAAGTCCAAGGGCTTTCTGGACGCGCCGTTCGGCGCGATTGGCCTGGAGACGGCAATTGGCGCCACCTATTCCGCGGTCGTCATGGCCGGCAAGCTTGACCTGATGCGATGGATCCAGATGTGGACTTCGGGTCCTGCGTCCATTCTCGGACTGCCGGTTCCATCTTTGAGCGTCGGCATGCCGGCTGATATCGCGGTTCTTGATCTTGAGTCCGACTGGACCGTCAGGAGCAGCGAGTTCCGTTCCAAGTCGAGGAACACGCCATTTGAAGGCAGGACACTGCGCGGCCGTGCAATTCACACTTTCATGAACGGGGTTCGCGTGTGGCCGTAGTCCGACTCCGATAGAAAGTCGAATTGACAGCGGTCCGCGGTTCTGCCACGATCAATAGCGTGTGATGTGCACAGTCTGGAGGATCGGTATGGCAAGTCTCAGGGGACTTTCAGGCGACTTCGCTGGCCAGATATTCGAGCTGGCGGATGACGAAACCACTATCGGCCGACACGCCGGCAACAAGGTGGCTCTTTGCGATGGTTCGATCTCGTCGTTCCACTGCTGCATAATCCGAGATGGCTCAAAATACACCGTTCGTGATCTTGACTCGACGAATGGCACACGCGTCAATGGGCAGGTGATAACGATGCGTAGGCTTGCCCCTGGAAACATGGTGCAGGTCGGCTCGGTCGAACTGATGTTCGAAGGTGGAGATGTCGACATAGAAGGCATCAAGGCGTCACCTGCGGTTCAGGTTGAAACAGGCGCTGTGGTGGCGGCCCGGGCCAGGGCCGCCGGGGGCGATTTCAAGAAAAGCTCCAGCCGCGGAGCGAAAGGCATGTGGGTTGTTTTTGGACTTCTCTTTCTCGTTGCAATTGCCGGCATAGTGGGCCTGCTGGTTTATCTTTCGGGCGTTCGCTAGGCCCGGACATCGCCGCACCCGTCACCGGTGAGGCGGGCGGCGCTCGGACCGGAATTGGGTCTCGTATTCGACTGCCGGCCCGAGTACGGTTTCCGGCAGTACGTCAATGAATCCATGAACCGGTGCACCGAGGTCACCATGTCTGGTTTGCGCATGCGATCATCTTTTCGGCGGATGAATCGCCTTGGCTTCACGCTGGTCGAAGTCATGTTGGCAGTCACGATCGCGGTACTGGTGACGACTGTTGCATTCATGACATACCGAATGGCGTCCGATACATCCCGCGGAATCTTTCGAAGAAGGAACAATTCTCTGCGTGTGTTGTCGGCGTTGGAGATGTTACGTCGCGATATGGCTTGCGCGGTCGGGTCCCAGGTTCCGGGAACTGGGATATTCATGGTGGACCCTGGCGGCCCGGTGGATCCGCGGTTCTCAATGGTGGCGTTCTACACCGTCAGTGCCGGCAGCACCGAGGATGGGGGGAGTCGGTTTGTCGTCCATCGTGTTACATATAGGGTGGAGGAGAGTGATCGGGGTGCGGAGCTTATTCGCGCAGCAGAGCTGCTTGGCGAGGCAGGCCTTGGCGAAGCGGAGCGGGAGTCACTCGTTTCCGGGGTTGTCTCGTTCCAGATCAGCGTGAACTGGAAGGGAGACTGGTACGACAGGTGGCCGGTCAGTGGCTCACCGCGGGTGCCGGCTGGGGCTCGCCTTCTGGTCAGTGCCGGACGGCCGGGGTCCGAGGTGCGGATGGAATCAGAGACACTCGTCAATACGGGGCTTGAGTTCTGAGTGTCAGCGGACCACCTTGTGCAGCGCTTCCTCGAGTCGATCAACACAGCGCGGCCAGGAATACTTTGTGGTGGCGAGTTGACGTCCTCTCTCGGCGATTGCAGTACTGAGTGCGGCTTCGTCGAGAAGCAGGCAGATGCTCTCGCTCATCGTATGCGGAGTATCTGCCAGTAGAATGTTATGGCCGCTTTGCGCGGATATACCCTCTGCCGCAAGGCTTGTCGACACGACCGGCACACCGGCAGCCATTGCCTGCAAAACTTTCCCTCTCTGTCCCTTGCCCATCCGGATAGGACATATGAACGCGGCGGCTTTTGCCAGGTAGTCCGACAAGTCTTCGACCTCCCCCGTAACGACAATACGAGAGTCTTTCCTGGCCAGGTCCATGAGATCGCGCGTCGGGCCTCGGCCCACCACGTAGAACCTGAGGTCGGGATATCTTGTCCGCAGCGCTGGCCATACCGATCTTACAAACCAGAGCACGGCATCCTGATTCGCGAGGTGCGAGTAGTAGCCCGTGAAGACAATAGCTTGTTCCCGACGTACGGCTGCGTTCGGTTTGTAATGATTAGTGTCAACACCGTACGGGGATATGGAAATGCGTAACGATGGGTCGTAATGGTGCAAATCCTGTCTTTCCTCGGGAGTAAGGACCACCACATGATCGGCGTTCCTGTACATATCGAACTCGTATCTCTCCAGCGCCGGCAGAGACAGAACCGTGGCCAGCTTGCTGAATATGCCGTGTTGGACTTTGAGCTGGTTCTTTGCGGATGTCGTGTAGCAGCTGTGGCAGGAAATAATCCTGCGAACCGGAGGGAGGTAGGGGTTGCGATGGAGGTATTGTCCCATCTGGGAGAATTCGGCTATCACGACATCGTAGGAGGACCGGCGGACCATCTCACCTGCGACCATCTGCATCGCCTTGCACGACAGTGTTCTGAACGCCGCGGGAACCGTCGATGCGAAAGGGTCGAAGGCGATACGTGCTGCAGAGCGCCGCGGCAGAGGAACGGTCTCAAGTTCAAACAACATGGAGGCAATCTCCGGTTCCTCATGGAATTCAGTGTTTGCCGGTACGAAGCATGCCAGGCCCACTTCGTGTTTTCTCAGCACGAGATGCCGAATGCGTTCATAGATCACAATGAAGCCGCTCACCGACACGGGACTTGGCAACGCGCTGGCGAGGAATAGGATTCTCATGACGGTCAGATCCTGAGCCGTTCGACTTCGGATTCCGCGGCCGGCAGCGCTTCGATACGCCGCACGCCACGTGCTGAACGGACACGGACGACTGTCTTGCTGCCGGACGGACTATCGCTATAACGTGCGCAGACTGAGGCGGCGAGTGCGATTTGTTCTTCACGTGCAGTGAAATGAAGGAGTCCTGTCGGGCCATGAACCGTCTCAGGTTTCAACACGAGGTCATAAAGCTCGGCGACCCCTTCGAGAAAGAGGTTATCATCCTCGTTTCGACCGAGAATCAACTTGATGTTATCTCCGAATCGGAAATGTCGGCCGTAGCGGAGCAGGACAAGGGACCTGGCTCCACTCAGCCCCTCGTGTTCACTCAATTCCCGGAGCCTGCGAACGAAGTTCGGGTCCGTCAATCGGCATCCACCCGCGGGAGATGGGGTGTCTTTCAGTCCGTAGCGCTCGGCAAGCCGCAGCTGCGCTTCGCGTGTTCGTCCCTGGATTGAGAGCAGCTTGTTGCGGTCGACCCATCCGCGTCGCTCCGGCTCTGTTTCGGGGAGGAGCCCGGCGCAGAGCGGTCGCACGAGGAATCCCTTGTAGCCCGACTCCTGTGCAACGATGTTCATGCTCTCGAATCGTTGCGACATCGGGCGCTGGTTAAGAACTTCTCCGGTGCTGATGAAGTGAAAGTTACCGGCTTCCATCATTTCGCCGGCCCGCCTGATCATCAGAGAATGACAGTCAGTGCAGGGGTTCATCTGGGATCCGAATCCATGGGGAGGATCGCGAAGCAACGATACGATATCGGCAGTGAAATCCTTCACGTGGAACGGGACCCCGAGTTGTTCCGCGGCCAACCTGGCGCTATGTGACGAGAAGAATGGACTGTCGAACGTTATGGCGTGGACATCAAGTCCCTGCTCTTTGAGCACGCATATTGCCAGTTGGCTGTCCAGCCCCCCGGAAAGCAGTGACAACGCACGAATGCGGGTAGGCACTTCGAGAATGTTGAACTGGCTCATGTAATACGCTACTAGCCGTTTCGCTTCTCATTCACAACACAGGACGCGAAGCCATCGCATGCCGGGGTCCACAAAGGACCCGATGTAGACCGACACGCTCGTCGTCCGTAACTGACCACTTCAGTTCGATCCTCTCCCGGAAGTGCCCTTGGCCGAACGCCCCTTCGCCTTCGGTGCGTTCGCCGGTCGCAGTGAACGAACTGCTTTACCTGCAAGCCACATTTCAGAATTGCCGATTGCAGAGAGTTCCTTGTCCAGCATCTGTTGATAGTTCGGTTTTCCGCATGCGGAGATCACGCGACGTGTCTCATGTCCGGCTTTCACGGACTTGTAGAGCTTCCTGAAGACCGGGAGAACTGCATCCTTGAATCTCGGTTTCCAGTCCAATGCACCGCGCTGAGCGGTAGCCGAGCAGTTCGAGAACATCCAATCCATGCCTCGCTCGTCGACCAGCCGGATTAAGCTTTGAGTAAGTTCCTCGACGGTCTCGTTGAAAGCCTCGCTTGGAGTGTGACCATTTTCGCGCAGCACCTTGTATTGCGCATCCATTACGCCGGCCAGCGCACCCATCAACACCCCGCGTTCTCCGGTAAGATCGCTGTAGACCTCGTGTTCGAACGTGGTGGGGAATAGATAGCCGGAGCCAATGCCGATTCCGACGGCAATGCAGCGCTGTTCGGCCCGCCCGGTTGCGTCCTGGTGGACGGCGTAGCTTGAGTTGATGCCGGCCCCCGAAAGGAAGTTCCGACGAACAGATGTTCCGGAACCTTTCGGAGCGATCATGATTACGTCAACGTCGGGTGGCGGGACGACGCGCGTCTGGCTTTTGTAAACAATCGAGAAGCCGTGCGAAAAATACAATGCCGATCCCGGCTTCAGGTTCTTGCGGACCGCCGGCCATATTGTTTTCTGCGCCGCGTCAGACACAAGCATCTGGATGATCGTGCCGCGCCGGACCGCCTCTTCTATGTCGAACAGAGTTTTTCCGGGAATCCACCCATCCTTCTTTGCACGGTTCCAGTCTCTGCGGAAACTCTTTGCCTGTCCGATAATCACCTTGAACCCGTTATCTTTCAGGTTGAGCGCCTGTGCAGGGCCCTGTACGCCGTACCCGATGATGGCTATCGTCTCTCCTTTAAGCACACGACGCGCCTTAGTGATCGGGAATTCCTTCCTGGTTACAACCCGTTCCATCGTGCCGCCGAAATTGATCGTCGCCATGAACTGTCTCCTTGAGTTGTTTGCTACCATTCGAATCTTCGGCATCATACTAAACATCAATTGTCCGCGGTCAATCGCAAAGCGGCCCTGACGAGAAATTATTGCCGTGACGAAACTCGGCGTAACCGACGATTCAGAATATACCATCGGCGTCAGGGCAGGTAGTTCTTCTTCTTGAACTTCTGGGGAAGATAGGTGTCCAGAACGAAGTTGAGACCGTGTTTGGCAAAAGCCTGCTGCTCGACACGGACGCCCAGCTTCAGCATTTGTTTCAATGCGTCCTGCCATTCCTTGTGATGGCGAACGAAAGGATCGTTCTTCAGCGCATCGTTCGCGCGCTTTATGTCGGCCTGTTCGAGCGGGTGCGTCGCATCCTGCAGCTTGAATTCCGCTATGTCTCCCGGTGTAACACCAAGGAACCTGGCCTGTGGCACACAGAAGAAGGTGTTTATGTGGGCTGACTGGCCCGAACCTACTTTCAAGGTGCGATAGATATTGCAGTAGCCGTATGGATCACCGTCGGTAAACACGAGTACGGGCAGTTTCTCCTCATCGGCCAGGCGGCGTATGAACCGCCTGCATGCGCGCGTCGGCACGCCGCTCATGGAAACAAGTACGCAGTTGTGCTTCTGGTAGAACAGATGATGCACAAGCCGCTGAAACAGCGATGACGTTTCGATTGCCAGGATGAACTTCGCCTTGCACTCGAACTTCAGATGTTCGACGCGTGACGGAATGCTCCACGCGCCGCTCCCGAGTTTTGAGCAGTCAATTCTGAATATTTCGCGGGTCGAAGGATTCCGGTCTATGACCGTGACCGGGCCGGCAACATCGCCGCCGCGTTCTTCGGGAATGTATCCGAGCTGTTCGCGATTTACGCCGAGCATTGCCTCCATGTCGTCGAGCAGACTGTCGCTCTCCGGTTGCTCTTCGAAGCGGCATTCACCCCAGCTCTTGCTGTTGTAGTAGACCTCTCTCTTGCCGGCTATGTCATTCCTGTCGATCAGGTCATTCTTTGTTGTCGCCAGCAGGCGCATTGACTGGGCGAATGTCTTTACGGTGTTATAGGAGAGGGTGCGGGTGACCATCTTGCCAAGGATCTGGAAATGTCCCTTCTTGATGTCGTATTTCACGTTTGACAGGGCCCGGATAGGGAACTTTAGTGAGGGCTTCTTAGAGCGTTTGATTACATCTTCATAGACCGTTTCGCAGACCTGCACGATCTTCCTGGATGCATCTTTACGGGACGAGCCCGCGACAACTGAGCCGGTTTTGTTCTTGCGTTTCTTTGCCATATTTCAGTTCCTTCACATCAGCTCGTCAGTCAGGCACGAGGCCAGGCGCCGGCGTCTAAACGTCCAGGTGTGTTCGTTCGAGCATCTTCTTGAGCTTTCCTACCGTTCGCTTCTCCTGGGTATCATTCAGGTCAAGCACCTGCTTAAGGCCGAGCGCCAGGTGGGGAATGTAGAGTTCGATGTAGTTCCGTTTTCTGTCCGCCTCGGCACGACGCCTGGTCTTGTTGACAAACACGGAAAGACGCCGGCCGCATTCCTGGATTGCCAGGGCAATTTCGCTGAGAATCTCGGGGTAATGGGCGATGGCTTCTTTGCTTTCGCTTGTGAAAGGGACCCACACACTCGCAAAGTGCACGGCCAGCACTATGGGACCGATCGGCAGAGAGCCGCGCGGCTGGCTGATGCCGTAGTTCTTCCAGTTGACACCGACAGCCGCCTTGGTGATCGCGCAGGCGCCGGCCATGTAGAGGAGTGGTACCCGGTTCGCAAACCGAATCAGGCGAATGGGGTCGTCAGCAGAAAGGCTTTCATTCTGACCCGGTTTTGCGCAGGCCAGTGCGACTTCGACCTGGAAAGGATTGCCCCTGTAAACCGAAGGCGGCCGCGTGACCGCGGTGTAGAAATCGGCGGAGATCTCCTTTTTGAGACCGGCGAGAAGTTGATTTTCTCCGATGGGGGACAGGCAATCCGTGGGCGGCCGCATCAGCCGGTCTGGCCGATAATCTCGTACAGTTTTTCTGCGTCGGCGCCGCTGATCCTGGCCGGTCGTGACGTGGGGCTGAGCTTTGCTTTTTTGCAGATCTCAAGTGCGGCTTGACTGCTCACTCTCGAAAAATCCTGGCACAGTGCGGCTCGAGCGGTGCGGGCACTTGTGTCGCGCAGCATCTGGATCAGCGCACCGAGTTCGACACCATGAGGATGAGGTTTGATCTCCTTCGGTTGAACAGGAAGTTTCTTGATCGCTCGCTCGTACGTCTTCCAATCCGATAATGTGACGGTATCAGCATCGTTGTCATTCTCCGAAGTATGTGATGTGTCCTTCGGAAGAAGCGTGACGCGGTAGTGCATTGTAACATGCGGGTTGGCTATAGCGCACTGATCCAGGTATTCGTCAACCGACAGTCGGCCGCGCGCGTAGGAGGCCTCCATCTCGATTGATACCCTTGTCCCGTGTGCGTACGACGTTGGCTTTGACGAGACCTTGGCCCCGGGCTTTGGAAACTCCGGGCGCCAGGCGATTTCCGCTTCCTTCAGAATGTTCGGCTTATTTTTGGCAGTGTCTATCTGCACCTCTATTTCGTGTGCCTTGCCCGACCCGGTGGTCTTCGAGACAATACATGTGGCGCATCCGGTCGTAAGCTGGCCGTACATGCCGGCTGCGCTGATTCCGATGCCCTGTTGACCTCGCGACATTCTCAGCCTGTGAAACTTGGAGCCGTACAGGAGTTTGGCAAAAATGCGAGGGATTTGAGCACGAACCACGCCAGGGCCGTTGTCCGTGATTTGCACTCTGAATCGGGCAGAGCCCGTCTGAAGAATCTCGACGCTTATCTCGGGAAGAATCGAGACCTCTTCGCAGGCATCGAGGGAGTTGTCAACGGCCTCCTTGACCGTTGTCATCAACGCCTTTCTGGGGTTGTCAAAGCCGAGCAGGTGGCGGTTCTTGAGAAAGAACTCGGAAATGGATATCTCGCGCTGTTGTTGGGCAAGATCGTCCGCGGAAACCGGTTTGTTTTTCTTTTGTTTGACCATGTTTCCGGAACAGCCCGCCTTCTCAGGATTGCCCTGTCGCATTCTCAGTTTCGCACTGGTGCGGCGAGACACTTTTGGACAGTCTTGCAGTTGTCAAGGTTATGTCAGGAAGGTACCTGATATGTCAAGGTGATGTTCCTCTGCAATGTTTTTGGGATGTCCCGGAGGGTCAGGCTTTTCCGAGCACGAATTGGCATGGCTGGTGCTTATTCAAGAGTTGACCCTCAGTCGGCTTGGTATGAGAGGGCCTCGGACGACGGTTACCAGATGGCCTAACGAAACCAAGCTGACTGAAGGGTGTCATTTTTCAGGGCTTGATCATGGTTGCAAGCGACGACACATCAGGGATTCCCAACTCCCGAAAGATTCCGGCTTCTCTTTGCGGCAGCGCGAATTGTTCGGACTAGAGCCTGCCTGAGACAGCTGGACTCCAGCACGGTCAGACCAGCAGCTGTAGTGCCCTTTGCAGATGCCACTGCGGCAATCAGATCCGCGGGATCGGTTCCAAGCTCCCTGAGAAGCTTACCGGTGCCAAACATGGTCTGTGTAGCCAGTTTCAGGGCTATCCGGCGACTTAGTCCTTCTCGTACAGCGCCGTCAATCATCGAATCAAGGCAGTAGGCCAGGAATGCCGGCCCCGACCCACTCAATGCCGTCACGGCGTCCAGTTGCTTCTCGGAGAGTTGAAGGACGTCGCCAAGGCAATTGAACAACCGTTGAGCTACGCGGCAATCGGCCGTGGTGGCACGAGATCCGGCGGCGAAGACGCTCATTCCGCCCCCCACAAGACATGGCATATTCGGCATTACCCGGATCACTCTGGCGTTACGAATGGCTTGCTGAATTGTGCAGATCCGAACGCCGGCGGCAATGGAAATGACAAGGCGCGAGCGCGCTTTTGCAGCACGCAGTTCTGAAACCACTTTTGAAATGTCCTGAGGTTTGACGGCAAGAACCGTAACGCCCGATTTCAGTATTACCTCCGCGTTAGATGAGCAGGCAAGAATGCCTGTTTTCTTCGCCAGCCTGCCAAGTTTTCGGCGGTTAATGTCACTTCCGCAGATCTCGCCGGATCTGTGCAGGCCCGACTCAATGACGCCCCGGATTATGGCCTCAGCCATCTTACCACAACCTATGACTCCCAATTTCACTGACTTGCCTCCCGGTAGCGTTGCGGCCCGGGACCTACTGGTCCATTGGCCGTGCATTCACGCAGTAGCACGATGTTCCTGATTTGGCGAAGCGTTATCAGGATACAGCCGCCGTCGGGATTCGCAACACCGTTCTTTGGTGAGATTTCCCTCTTCAGGCCTCGAGCTGCGCGGTTCCCGATCCATGCTGAGGAATGGGAAAGCAGCGCGATATAAGTCCCTTTCAGGCCCATGTTGGGGGGATTATCATTTTAGAAGATGAGAAAAAGACTTTTCCGCGGGTCTAAGAGGGACTAGACTGCACAGTTGGTTGATACAAGCGTGGCGTCATGCGACGCAGAGCGAGAAGGGGACTTGGCGGCAATGGCCAATCTTGACAGAATCCTGATCGTCGACAATGAGCCCGGCTCTCTGAGCGTCGTGACGACGCTTCTGAAGGCGGAGGGTTATCAAGTAACGCCGCTCAGGGAGAGCGAGAAGGCTCTTGAGCTGGTCAAGTCGGATGAAGAATTCGAGCTGATGGTGTTCGATATCAGGATGTCACCGGTCGACGGGATGGAATTGCTCAAGGTGGCCCGCGAATTTCGGCCAACCGTATCGGTCATCATGATGACTGCTTACGGGACGGTTGAGACAGCTATCGAAGCGCTGAAACTGGGAGCCTTCGACTACGTAACCAAGCCTTACAAGGTCGAGGAATTACTCATAACCGTTCAACGTGCGCTCGAATACACAAAGACGCTTCAAGAGAACATAGACCTCAAGGCACAGCTCGGTTCGCGTTACGAGTATGACAACATCATTTGCGAAAGCCCCGCGATGCGAAACGTGTGCGACATGATCGAGCGCGTGGCTCCTACGGATGTCACTGTTCTGATCTACGGGGAAAGCGGCACCGGGAAAGAACTTGTCGCGAAGGCGATTCATGAGCACAGCCACAGGAAAGGCCAGCGCTTTGTTGCGGTCAACTGTGCGGCTCTTCCGGAACCGCTGCTGGAGTCCGAGATGTTTGGACACGTGAAGGGAGCATTCACGGGGGCTTCATCCAGCAAGGCAGGGCTTTTCGAGGTAGCCGACGCAGGAACCATCTTTCTCGATGAGATAGGCGGAATGCCGATCAATATCCAGGGAAAGCTGTTGCGTGTTCTGCAGGAGAAAGAAGTCAGACGGGTCGGCGGCAGCGAAAACCTTCCCGTGAACACCCGGGTTCTGGCTGCCACAAACACGAGACTTGAAGATTTGATCAAGCGCGGGACGTTCAGGGAAGACCTCTACTACCGGTTGAGCGTAATCCCCATCGAAATCAAGCCCCTCAGGGAAAGGTTGCAGGACATACTTCCACTTGCATATCATCTGCTGAGGTCGGAGTTGTCCCAGGGCGCGAGAATGCCGAGTATCGATTCTGAAGTGCGTGATATGCTCACTCGCTACGCTTGGCCTGGTAATGTCAGAGAACTTGAAAATGCCATGAAGCATGCCGTTACGTTTGCAACCGGTGATGTCATCACGAAAGACGTGTTGCCTGCCAGGCTGCTGGATGTGATGGCATCAATGCCGGCGGGCTTTCCGCTGAAACCCGGCGAGCCATTCAACTGTAAGGCGTTGAAGAATTACCTCAGGGACAGGGAGAAGGAATATGTCGTGCAGGTGCTGTCACATTTTGATGGTGACAAATCCAAGGCGGCGGAAGCCCTTCAGGTGAGTCTGGCCACCCTGTACCGTAAGTTGCCTGAATCATACCGTTAGTCTGCCGGTCCATGGCCGGCCCATGTTTACCTCGCTGGATCCGCCAGCGGGCGAGGTACGGGGCAGGCGCAGCGCGCCGGAGGAGTCGCGGATTGCTCGTGCCGGGACGGTCCGAGCCACCTTATGCAATTCTTCCCCTGAACGCTGAAGAAGGCGACGTCGGATGGCTGACACCTGCAATGTAACACCGTGCCATTTTCGAGGACGAGGACGAGGACGAGGACGATTGAGGCCCGCGGCAGGAAGGGAAACTCCTCCGGTATGTTGTCACGTTGTTCGCAGGGCGTCAGTCCAGTACCTGGACCAGCTTATTGATGGCACTGTCGAACGGAAGCTTGACCCATCGCGAGAACGGTCCCAGCAAGCCGTACTGAGCCAGTGCGAGCAGAATTGTTGCCAGTGCAACAAAGAAGAGCAGTCCTTCCTTTGCGGTTTTTATCGTTCTGGCTTGAGAATCGCCGCGTCCTCGACGTTGTGGGAGTGGTTCAGTCTGGGTCCGTCTGCTTTGCCGTCGTTCCGGCAAAGTTGAGCTGACCGTTCCCGACCGAAAAGCTTGAATGGCCTCAATCACTCCCCCGAGTGAAGGTTGTTTGGCGATGTGCCCGTTGGTTGCATTTACAGCCTTCATCACCTCGGATGTAGCGTTGGAAGGACAACCTGTCATTGTCGCAGGGCTTCCATCGAGCATGGAGATATCGTTGAGTCCGTCTCCGATGGCGAGTATATCGGATGCCTCGACTTTGAGGTGCCGAGCCAGTTCGGCAAGAGCGAGTCCTTTTGTCTGCGGCACGGACATGATGTCAAGGTGAGTGCGATTCTCAGAAACCATCAGGCCCATTTGTGGACTCGCAATGGCGCGCACCACATCGGCCGCGGCTGACATGGACTCGGGAGTACTGAATGCGACTGAAAGCCGGTCTCGTTCGACGCGAAGGGATCGTGTATTTCTGAACGCAGTCTTTATGGCCCTGAGTGAGCGCTTGAGAAGCCTGCGGGAATATGCACGGCTTCTCATCAGTATGAATCGAATCGTTACGTTCCAGAGAAGGTGTGGCACATACCCGGCTTTGGTCACGCCATAGATGAAAGCATGGTGCGCAATGACGAAATCGGGAGTAATGCCGGTCAGTGCCATCGGGGCGAACACGCGGTTGAAGCTGGGTATGCTGCGCCCGGTGACAATTACCCAGCGGGCGTTGTCACTGGCCGTCAGTTCATTGAGAACTGTCAGGAATCTTTCGTAAAGATGATGTTCGTCGTTGCGGGCCAGGAGCGTCTGATCGAGGTCCGTGGCTAGAAGTCGTATGCGGCTCATGACGAAATGTGAAACCCCGTGTTCCGCGCGGTTGTTCATTCCATGGGCCGGACTGAGCCCCTTTCCCCTGCGAGCCCGATTTGACGCCCGGCCTGCCTACTTCTTTCTTCCCGCTGCTTCTTTGATGAGCGCCAGACCGATGATTTCGCGCTGGATCTGGTTGGTTCCTTCGTATATCTGCGTGATCTTCGCGTCGCGCATCATCTTTTCGACAGGGTACTCTTTCATGTAGCCGTAACCACCGAGAACCTGCACTGCATTTACAGTGACTCGCATGGCGACGTCAGAGGCAAAGACCTTAACCATCGCCGAGTACTTGCTGACGTTCTTGCCGCCGGAATCGATGTGTCTGGCAACCTGGTAAAGAAGCGCGCGCGCCGCCTCGATGTCCGTAGCCATGTCGGCCAGCATGAAGGACACGCCCTGGAAAGAGCTGATCGGCTTGCCGAATTGTTTTCGTTCCCGGCTGTACGAGAGGGCCTCTTGCAATGCGCCGGAGGCTATACCCACTGCCTGCGCCGCGATCCCCGGTCTGGAGGCGTCAAACGTCTTCATGGCAGTCATGAAGCCGGTGCCTTCTCGGCCAAGCAGGTTTTCTGCCGGAACCCGGCCATCCGGGAAGATCAGTTCCGTTGTTGACGAGGCCCTGATTCCCAGTTTGTCTTCCTTCTTGCCGAAGGTGAAACCAGGGGTGCCCTTTTCGACTACAAAAGCGCTTGCCCCGCGGACACCGCGCGTCTTGTCTGTCATGGTGAAGACAGAGTAGATCTCAGCCTCTCCGCCGTTGGTGATCCATTGCTTCGTGCCGTTGAGAATATAGGAATCACCGTCACGCACGGCCGTTGTCTGGACTGCAGCTGCATCACTGCCGGCGTTCGCCTCGGTCAACCCGAACGCGGCAAGTGACTTGCCGGAAGCTATTCGGGGCAGGTACTTGCTCTTTTGATCGTCGTTGCCTGCGATTATGATTGGCAGTGTCCCAAGCGCGGTCGCGGCCAGGGCAAGTGAAATGCCGCCACATGCCTTCGATAGTTCCTCGACGCAGATGACTAGGTCGAGAATTCCGCCCCCCATGCCGCCGTACTTCTCCTCAATATACAGGCCGCACAGATCGGCCTCGGCGAGCACCTTGACTATTTCGTGAGGAAATTCGCCGGTTTCATCGTGATGCTGGCGAATCGGCTTGATCTTCTCTTCTGCTATCTGGCGGGACAAATCCCGTATCATTATCTGTTCTTCTGAAAGACCGTAGTTCATTGAGTTATTCTCCAATTGTTATCTCGTAACAGGCGCCAATTATATTGAGAGTCGCTGTACCAACAAGTTAATTCTTTGTCTGCTGATGACTGCAGCTTGCGCAATACGGTTTTTTCCGGAATATAGTGGCATGCAACGTGATGCGAGACAGTCATGAGCAACTACATCGATACGCACGTACATTTCGATGCCCTGCGCGGAATAGACGCGGAGACGGCCTTGCGCAAGGCTGTGGACGGGGGTGTGATGCGAGTGGTGGCCGTAGGTGGATCGATTGCGGCGAACATGTCTGCGGTTTCTTTGTCGGCTGCGCATGCCGGTATCGTATGGCCTGCGGTCGGATATGACCGCGATTGTGCCGGTTCTTCGCCACCCATGGCGGATCTCGAAGACTGTGCGCGGCAGAAGGGCGTGGCCGCAATTGGAGAGATCGGCATAGACCTGCACTATTCGCCCGACACCGAGACGGACCAGATAGCACTGCTGGAGTCGCAGCTCGATCTTGCAAGACGGCTTTGCCTGCCCGTAATAGTGCATTGCAGAAATGCGGAAGAACAGGTTGGGCATATGCTGAAGTGTCACTCGCGGCTCGTGGCTCCAACAATGTCGGAGAGGATCGGAGTGGTCCATTGTTTTACGGGCACAGCCAAGTTCGCGCGGGTCCTGCTTGATTGCGGGTTCTATCTTGGCTTCACGGGTATTGTGAGCTTCCGGGCGGCAGAGGAACTGCGTGCCGTGGCCCGATCAATTCCCGACAAACGCATATTGATCGAAACGGACTCTCCGTATCTTGCCCCGGTCCCGTTCAGAGGGAAGCCGAACGAGCCGTGTCTTCTTCCCTTCGTGGCAAAAGCACTGGCCGAAGCGAGATCCGTTTCACAGGATCACATTGCGGAAGTGACAACGCGGAATGCAGAAATGCTGTTCTGCCCGGCCGACGCAGGGAAGTCCTCCTGAGCGGGCCCTGGTTTCATTCTCCGCCGAGTGCGACGCTGAGTTCGCGGGCAAGAGCTGCAAGATTACCATTCCTTGCAGCCTGGACCAGTGCGCTGCCCACGACCACTCCGTCGGCAAGCGACGCCGCCTCGCAGGCCTGTTTACCGTTACTGACTCCGAAACCGACAACAACCGGCAGCGACGTGTGTTTCCTGATCAGTTGCACGTGCCCGGCGACATCGGCGCGAAGACTGCTTCTCCTGCCGGTGACTCCGGTCACCATGATGTAGTAGACGAATCCGCGGGCGGTCGCCATTATCGCCGCGAGACGTGCCGGATCGGTTGTCGGCGCGACGAGTCGAATGAGGGCCAGATCATGTTGCTCGGAGTGCGGAAGCAGTTCAGATTCTTCCTCGAAAGGAATATCCACTACCAGCAGACCATCTGCACCGGCGACGGCAAGATCCCGGCAGGCCGCCTCGTAGCCGTAGGAGAATAGGGGGTTGGCATAGCCGAAAACTATCAGTGGCGTGTCGAAATCGGCTCGGATCCGTTCAACCAGTCCGATAACATCACGGAACGTGGTCCCAGCCGCGAGCGAGCGCTGGCTGGCTTCCTGTATGGCGGGCCCGTCCGCTGTTGGATCGGAAAAGGGCACACCGATTTCGAGAATGTCCACGCCACATTCCAGTACGGCGCGGATGTTCTCTTCGGATTCGGCCATGTTCGGATCGCCTGCCGTCAGATAGCCGACAAACGCCTTCCGTCCCTGCTTCTTCAATTTTTCGAAAGTTGCCCGGATTCTATCATTCATGCCGCTTTCCGTCCTTTCGACCTTCGTCTCTTTCGGATTCATAGGCGACAACATGTTCCATATCTTTGTCGCCGCGTCCTGATAAGTTCACTATGATCGCCGACTCACTGGAGAGTTCGGGCGCCCTCTTGCGTGCTTCTGCAA
>SPBP01000484.1 GCA_004525935.1 Lentisphaerales bacterium
TACATCTCAATAATGGACGACGGTCTCGGCATGTCAGAAGCTGTCCTCCATGAGGCAATGCGCCCCGGTTCAAAAAGTCCGGCCGAAAAACGAGATCCGTCCGATCTGGGGCGCTTTGGCCTCGGCCTGAAGACGGCGTCCTTTTCCCAATGCCGCGCCCTCACCGTTGCTTCGCGGCGCAAAGGCTATCCTATCGCAACTCGCATATGGGATCTAGACTACGTTGTTCGTCATAATGAATGGCGCCTTTTAAAAAGTACTCTGGGTGGCCCTGAGAGAACCATGGGTATTGAAAAGCTGGAGAACGGAACCTTGGTTCTTTGGACGAATCTGGATCGCCTCACCAACGGGGAAAAAACTAGTGACGCAGCGGCACACAGCCGATTTAACGACTCAATCGATGGTGTGCGCCAGCACCTTGCACTCACTTTCCACCGCTTTATCGAAGACAGATTAATAAAGATCCACATAAACGGCCATCCGATCATCGCTTGGAACCCATTCCTTGAAAGCCACGTAGCCACATACAGAACCCCGGAAGAAGCGATTCCATTCGGAGAATCAAACGTGTATTTTCGGGGCTTCGTTCTACCTCACAAAGATATGCTGACGCCTGAACAATACGCAGCTGCAGCAGGTCCCGCAGGCTGGACGGCGCACCAAGGGTTTTATGTCTACAGGAGCAAACGCCTTCTTGTCCCCGGCGATTGGCTAGGCTTGGGACGCCCCAACCCCTGGACGAAGGCCGAACATTATAAATTAGCCCGCATACGCATCGATCTTTCTAATAATACTGATAGCGAGTGGCATATTGATGTGAAGAAATCTACAGCCCGTCCGCCCTCGCTTATTCGTCACAGGCTGACAGAGCTCGCAGAAAACATCCGCGAACGAGCACGATCAGTATTCGCTTACAGGGGCCGCTATGGAACCCGAATGCCACCTGCCCCGAAATTCGAACGCCCTTGGGAGGCAACGATTCGTAACGGGCATAGAATATATCAGATTAACCGAACTCACCCGGCAGTAAGAACGGCCCTGCTTGCTGCTGGCAAGATTGCCCCCGAGATTGAGTCCATGTTAAGAATCCTTGAGGAGACGGTCCCGATCCAGCAGATATGGCTGGACGTAGCGGAGCAGGCTCGGGATGTTGCTAAGCCTTATGATGGGATTGAGTTCAATGTGATCCGGTCAGATATTCGCAGAGCATACGACCTTCTCGTGAAGTCCGGTGTCAACAGGACTACGATCATTGCTCATCTGATGATGATTGAGCCTTACAGCTTCTACCCCCAATTCATCAGCGAACTATAAAAGAGAAATAAAATGGATGCTCGACACTCAACAGCAATGGCGATGTGCCAAATGCTCCTTAGGCAGAAACAGACAGAACAGGGCACCGCCCTAGGCCATGAGGACATTGTGTCGGCAATCTATGAGGTAACTAGTCTGTCAGGTTATAGCGATATTGACAGAGATCTGCTGATCAGCACACTAGAAGAGCGGTTCACTGTTTATGTGCCGGATCATCGAACTCTTGGATTAAATGATGATCATGTCGCTTGGCTGCCGGCGAGAAGAAGCGAAATTACTTGGCGATATTGGGATCGTTATAGAATTTTACTTAATGAGCGTATTCCTTCATCTGCAGTGGAAAGCGTGGACAAAGTTACGGACGATATAATGGAGCGTCTCGAAGACCCACAACGGCTAGGGACTTGGGACCGAAGGGGCCTTGTGATGGGCCACGTCCAATCAGGCAAGACGGCCAATTACTGCGGTTTGATATGTAAAGTCGCTGATGCTGGTTACAAAGTAATCATAGTTCTTTCTGGAATTCACAACAGCCTTCGTAGCCAGACACAGATACGACTTGATGAAGGGTTTCTCGGCTTCATGAGTGAGCCGGTGGCAGGTGGGCATCAAGCTTTTCGCACGGTAGGAGTAGGTACGATAGACCCGAGTATTCCTGCAAATACCGCCACAAACAGGACAGAGCGCGGAGACTTCAACCGGACAATCGCCAATCAGTTCGGGATCCACCCCGGAGGCCTTCCGCTTCTCTTCGTAACCAAGCAAA
>SPBP01000303.1 GCA_004525935.1 Lentisphaerales bacterium
CTGTGACGGCGGCCGGATTCTTTGGTTGTGGCCTCCGGCCGCCTTGTTAAGATTTGTCTTCACTTTTGCAGCATGATGATCATTATTGCCCATATGACGACATCACGAAGCCCAATCGATCGCTGGACCATCACGGACGCAAAGGAACTCTACGGTGTCAACGAGTGGTCTGCTGGATATTTCGATATATCCGAGACCGGCGATCTCCTGGTCAAACCGCACGGCCGGACCAGCGATGTCGCGATCAGCATGATGGATATTATCAGCGGTCTGAAGGCACGAGGCACGGACATGCCAGTTCTTCTCCGTTTCGGAGACATTCTCGAATCACGGATTTCCCGGATCAATGACGAATTCTGCAATGCCATGACTGAAGCGGGCTACAAGGGAGGATACCGCGGCGTATACCCTATAAAGGTTAACCAGCAGCAGCATGTAGTCGAAGAAATCATGAGAGTCGGCCGTCGCTACCATCACGGGCTTGAAGTCGGCAGTAAGGCCGAGTTGATAGCAGCACTGGCTTACATGGACGATCCCGAGGCAGTGCTCATCTGTAATGGATATAAGGATGAGGAGTTCGTTGAGCTTGCACTCTACGCGCTGAAGATGGGAATCCAGACCATTCTCGTGGTCGAGATGCCGAATGAAGTACCCATGATCCTGCGGGTGGCTGAAAAACTCGAAGTGGTTCCTCAAATGGGTGTTCGAGTGAAGCTATCGAGTCGTGCAGGTGGACACTGGACCGATTCCGGGGGAGACAGAAGCGTCTTCGGACTTACATCTTCCCAGATCACGGACATGATTGACTCTCTCCGTGCATCGGGTCATTTGCATTGCCTGAAACTGCTCCATTATCATCTCGGCTCCCAGATACCGAGCATTACCCATATCAGGGCCGCGATCTGCGAGGCCTGCCGGTTCTACGTCGATCTGATCAAGGAGGGTGCGGCCATGGGAATGCTGGACGTCGGCGGTGGACTCGCCGTCGATTACGATGGCTCGCACACGAACTTTACCAGTAGCAGCAATTACAGGCTCCACGAGTATTGCGCGGACATCATCGAGTGCGTCATGAAAGAGCTTGATGATGAAGGTGTTCCCCATCCCACGATCCTCTCGGAATCGGGAAGGGCTACGGTTGCATACCATTCCGCACTGCTCTTCAACGTGCTCCAGGTGAGCCAGGTGGCGACTACGGATGTACCCGAAACATTACCTGACGGTTCCCACGAGATACTGCAATCCCTGATGGATGTCCGGCAGTCAATGACGGGCAAGAATGTGCAGGAGTGCTTTCATGATGCGACTTTCTACAGGGACGAGATACGATCGCTCTTCGTTCACGGAGCACTGTCACTCAGGGAACGAGCTGTTGCCGAAAAGATCTTCTGGGACATCGCGACACGTATTGCAAAACATGTGGAAGGCAAAGAGTATGTTCCGGAAGAGCTGCAGGGCCTCGACACCGCGCTATCCGATGTCTACTACTGTAATTTCAGCGTGTTCCAGTCGTTGCCGGATGACTGGGCCGTAGGCCAGCGCTTTCCAATAATGCCCGTGCATCGCCTGCTGGAGCGGCCCACGCGCGCTGCTACGATATCCGACATAACCTGCGACTGCGATGGCAAGATTGATCGGTTCATCGATCTTCATGATGTCAAGAAGACCCTCTCTCTGCACGAGATGAACGGCGGGGACTACTACCTCGGGGCGTTCCTCATCGGTGCGTACCAGGAAACGCTGGGAGACCTGCATAACCTGCTCGGCGATACTAATGTAGTTGGAGTACATGTTGGGGAGAACGGCCAGATAGAGTATTCCAGGGAGATCGAAGGGGATTCCGTCGCAGATGTGCTTTCCTACGTCGAGTATGAACCCAAGGACCTGGTTATTCGATTGAAGCAGATTGCCGAAGCATCCGTGCGCTCAGGGCGCATTACACCCGAGGAAAGGCGGAAGATCGCCGAAGCATATGAGGCCGGACTGCGGGGATACACGTACTTTGAGCAGTAGTTCAGTAGCTTCTCGGCTTGGCACGAGTTCTCATAACGAGACTTCGTGGCCACTGCATGCTGCAGCAACGGTTTGCCAGGGGTAGATGCGTTCGATGATAGCCGGCACATACGTGCGTTCGCCTGGCCTCAGACCGTCTTTTCGGTTTGTTACTGTCGCAGGCTGTCTTGCGATGGTGTACGTCACGGGTGTTACATCGCCCCTTTCCACGAAGTTCTTCCGGTCCATAGGCGCCACCGACCTGGATATAGGACTCCTCGGCGGTATTCCCCTGCTTATGTTGTTCATGCAATTCGTCGGAGCCTACGCCGCAAATCACATCAAGGCCCGGAAGCCGGTCTTCATGGTGCTCGTGATCATGTCCAGATTGATCTATATCCCCGTAGCTTTCATGCCCATCCTGCTCCCACCAGCCTACAGAGACATGTCTATCACGGTGCTCCTGCTCCTTCTTACCGCAAGTGCAGCCACAGGCAATTTCGCAGTGCCCCTGTGGTACTCGTGGATGGCCGACTTGATTCCCAAGCGGATAATGAACCGTTACTGGGGAGCACGTCAGTCCTGGATGCAGGGCACATGGGTGCTCTCGTTCCTCGTCGTTGCCTGGTTTGTCCATACGATGAACCTTCCTGTAATCCGGGCCTTCGGCCTGCTCGCAACTATCGGAGTCACCGCGGGAGTTCTTGATATCCTTCTGTTCGCATGGGTGCGCGAGCCACCGCACAAGGTCACAAAGAGCGCCACTCCCCTGAAGTCACTACTCGCCCCGTTCACTCATCCAGAGTACAGGACTTTTCTTCTATATTCCTGCACATGGGCCGCGAGCGTAATGACCGCGGCAGCTTTCATGCAAGTCTATGCCCTCGAAACATTGAAATTGCCGCTTGGTGCAGCAACCCTGATATGGTGCGTGCCCGGCATCGGCCATGCTCTCGCGTCCAGATTCTGGGGACGTATTGCAGACCGTTTCGGACAACGTCCCGTAATGGTCATCTGCACGTTCTTCAAACCGCTGATAGTTGTGGTTTTCCTGATGGCCACGCCGTCGACCGCGTTCTGGCTCCTTCCAATGGCATTCGCACTGGACGGAGTGTGGAATGCAGGAAATTTTATCGGAGCCAATGGCTATTCAATGAAGATTGCGCCACGCGAAAATAGATCGGCGTTCATGGCAGCGATCATGGCGCTAACTGGTATTTGTGGCGGACTGGCATCCGTCGGCGGAGGGATGTTTCTAAAGTCTTTCTCCGGCATTTCTTTGACGGTGATCGGCCGGACGTGGACGAACTACCACTTTCTGTTCATCATGAGCTTCTTCATGCGCTTGGCCTGCGCAGGACTTGTACACTACGTTCGTGATCCGAAAAGCTCAGGAACAAGACACGTTCTTATGCATTTCCGTGGAGCATGGCCACTCAGAACCTTTCGATATCCGGTAGGCCTGGAAAAGTAGATAGAAGCCGCTCTTGCCGGCCGCCTCTTCCAAGGTGACCAAGCGGCCAGGTCATACTCGCTCGAGATCAACTCGGCATTC
>SPBP01000357.1 GCA_004525935.1 Lentisphaerales bacterium
GATGCGCGAGCGCGCTGGCGATCTCGCCGCTGCCGAACAACGCAACCGCTTCGTCTTGGACTGCGCGGAAAAACGCTGGCTCCCACATGTGACCCCCGGCGGCATGCTCGACAGCCTGGTGCGCAGTAAGGGCGACACCTGGGTCGCACAGAAGCAGAAGGAAGGAACGACGGCATGATTGATGGGTGGAGAGAAGCAACAATTCGCGACGCCTGTCTGAAGACACGGCAGTGGAAACCCAAAACTCAGCCTCGCGGCGAGTTTTTCTACATTGATGTCTCCTCCGTATCGAATGACACATATTCGATCACAACTCCACAAACAGTCACCAGCCACACCGCCCCGGGCCGGGCACGCAGAATTGTGCAATCGAGAGATGTCATCTACGCAACGATCCGCCCCACGCTTAAGCGTATCGCACTTGTTCCGCCAGAATATGATGATCACATTGCATCAACGGCTTTCTGTGTTGTGCGAGCAGACCGGGCTAAGGCCATTCCCGAATACCTTTACTTTGTGCTTCTGTCAGATGCGGTTAGTAAAGCAATTGCAGATGCGCAGCACGGCGCCAGTTATCCAGCGGTCACGGATAAGGATATTCTTGAACAGGAAATCACTCTCCCCCCTCTCCCCGAACAGAAGAAGATTGCGGCGGTATTGTTGAAGATTCAGCGGGCGATTGAGACGCAGGACAAGATCATCCAGTCGCTCCGCGACCTCAAGAAATCTACCATGCAACACCTCTTCACCCACGGCCTCCGCGGCGAGAAAACCAAGATGACCGAGTTCGGACCAATCCCTGCAAACTGGCGAATTGAGATTCTGAGAGATTGCGCCACAGTACAAACGGGTGTCGCGAAAGGCAGAAAGATCGCAGAGCACGAAGCACTGGAATTACCATACCTCCGCGTCGCCAACGTGCAGGATGGCCATCTCGACCTAACGGAAATGAAGACCATTCGTCTCAGACAATCTGAACGGAGCCGTTTTTCTCTGCAAGATGGCGATGTCGTTCTCACAGAGGGCGGAGATTTCGACAAGCTTGGCCGCGGGTTCGTGTGGGAGGGCCAGATCCCGGATTGCGTCAACCAAAATCACGTGTTTGCTGTCCGTGCAGATTGCAAACTGCTAAGACCACATTTTCTTGCGTACTTGGCACAGAGCTCATATGGCAAAGCGTACTTTCTAAAGATTGCGCATAAGACGACAAATCTTGCGTGTATCAACACCACAAAGCTCAAGAGATTGCCGGTGCCAATCCCGGATAGAGCCGAGCAAGACGAGATCGTTGCGAGCATCAGCACGGTGGATGCCAGAACCTTCCACCACGAATCCAAGAAAGCCTCCCTCCAAGACCTTTTCAAGACGACACTCAACAAGCTAATGACAGGCGATATCCGCGTCGCGGATCTGGATATCGACGTTAAGGAGGTGGAGGTATGCCCCGAAAGAGGAGTTCTTAATGGATAGAAGGCTCCTGAAACTAGGCAATCTTCCCAACGCTAGCGGGTTCCGGCTAAGAAATGTCCTCGCCGAGGGAATAGTTGTACAAACAGCAACCGAGCGTTCCGTGGAATGCCAGATGCACATTGGCTGGGACGCTGGCAAATGGATGCAGTTCGCGTGCGCTAAACCAGGAGATGATCTGCTCCCCTTTTACACACACCTCTGGAAATGGGAGGTCGACGTCAGTGCAACGATCCTGAGTGGGGTGTTCCAAGGATGGTGTTTATCGACAAGCTGCGCGAAGGCAAAGACCGGTCGGCTGAGCAATGATATCCATCGTGGCCGGAACGTTTCCGTCACATATGAGCATGCCCCCCATCAGTATGTCCACTTGTACCCTCCGAAAGGCAAAGAACCGGAAAAGAAGAATGACATCCTTGTGTATTGGCTTCCCAACTTCATTTTCGACGGACTAATCGAGACATCGCAGTTCCGCAAGAAACGAATCCTCGATGGCTTCAGATTCATCTATGGGAAAAATCAAATCGTATTTCGTCAGATTGCAGACCGGAAGGAAGTCGTTGAGCGCCTGAAAGCCAAGACATTGGCCAGTACGATCACTGCCGTTATGGAAGTCCGCGGCACATTGTGTCTCAACGCATCATTTCGGACTGCGTTCGAAAGATCACTCTTCTCCCTTGTTGAGGCGATGGAAGGATGCCGCGTGCGGCCCGTCGCCATGGCCCGTTACTCATCAGAAGGACGGTTGAAGTCGATTGCCTGGCGACCCGATCACGCGGCGGACTACTATCCCCATCGCTTTCTAGTGGCTAACCGTCCAGGAACATGCTCATGGTCCGGGTTTCTCGCGACCGCGTTGCCCGGCTTCATGAAAGACCGTAAGAAGATGGGGCTGCCTTCTGCGTGTTGGCAAATGGTGGAGGCAAGGTCATCTCTGTGTGTTCCATCATCCCTGGCGATTCTTCTGATGTGTCTTGAGAACCTTTCCGCGCGGTACTTGCACTCACAGGGCGTCAGCATGAAACGTGCGCCATTGGAGCATAAGCTGAACCGAACGCACAAGACATTGAAGTGCTTTCCAAAGTGGTTCAGAAGATCATTGGGTGAGAGCCGAGAAGACATCCGTAATCCCTTGTTCCACGAAGGAAGAACGGACGAACAGCGATTCCAGAAACTGATGGAATACCGCCTGCAACTCCTGAACGCATGCGCGGCAATGCTTTGTGCAATATGCGACTACCGGGGGCCAATTGTGTTTGCAGATTTGCGCCGAGGTCAGCGAGTTATGACAATCGATGAGTACGCAGTCTCCTGACCGCAGAAGAAGACTCTAACACGGCACGAGAAACTTCGCCAAAAGCGTGAAGAGAAAGGGAAACCGCAAGCGGAACTTCTTGATTTTGGAGACTGAGCACTGAACAAAACCAAGCGTATAAAAGACGCCCTCCAGAAGTTGGGCTGGATCGCGAAACTGTCAAAAGAAACGCTGCCCGGCGGCGTGCCTGGAGATGTAGAGGGCATGCGCGTACTTTTGAACCGCATTGTGCTGGATGTGCGGGCAGCATGCACTCTCTTGTCAGACCTGTCCGACAAGTCCGACGAGAAGAAGCAAGAGAGAGCAAAACCCGGCCTCATTCC
>SPBP01000474.1 GCA_004525935.1 Lentisphaerales bacterium
CCAGCCAGTAGCCAGTGCAACAGTAGCCGCTGGTCGACAGGGAAGCGGTCTTCGTGTTGCTTGTTGAGGAGGAGAATGGCGTGCTGAAGGCGACATGGCAAGCAAAAGCGGGCAGTTGGGGCACAGCTCCGCCGTGGGGCACGGTTCTGTCCGACCCCGGAGGGGTGCCCCGAAGTTATTGCCATTTGGCAGGTCAAGAGGTTTTTTCCTCCTCTTCGATGAGGGCGATGTACTGCTTGATGACGTGCTTGGCGATCTGTGTGGCGAGGTGGATGAACTCGATGTCCTGGTCCAGCTTGTAGAGGGTCTTCACACGGTGGTAGTCCTTGAGGTAGCGATCTACAGAAGCCTGGCAGTGATTGCATTCTCGGGCCACTACGGCGGGGTCTTTTCTCTCCAGGACAACTTTTCTGACGATCGTTGTCTTGTGAGTTACACACGAACCCATGTCATGGAGTGCCCCTGTATGAGGGAGCACACAAGCATGCTCGGCCTCGTAACGCTTTCGTCGCTCAGATGTCCAGGTGGTTTCACGATTCAGAATGAGCGCCAGATCGCGGCTGGAAAGGATACCACCTTGTTCGTAAGCTTCCCGGATGAGCCGAGCAATGGCATTCTCAGAAATCTTTGTCATACGCGCACCTTGGATCAACTGCTCGACGTCGTCTTCACAAACTACCGTCAACACTACCGGTACATACCTGCGGCGAGGAGCGTCGCCACGCGTATTCTTGTCCAACGCATTCCACAACATCTGCCCGGGCTTGATCCGTGTACGCTCTGGTGCGAGTGCTTCGAAAAGATTGATCAGCTCGTCGGCCAATTTCTCGCGCAACGTTGGCCCGAAGAATCGCGGGCATTCAACGGCAAAGAAGTTCATCAGCACTGGCTTGAGAAACCGTGCCTTGGCCGACCGATAGTGTTTCACGCCGAAAGACGCCTCAATCATGGATCCCTCCGTATGGGTGTATCCGGAGCCCCTTTTTTAAGGAACGAACACAATTCTTTGCGACGATGCGGAACCATCTTAACAGTTTGATAGAGAGCATGATACGACTCAGCCAGAGATGCCGAGACTTTGACCAAGAAGGCGATGGTATGCACATCATATCCTTCCTCGGCCAGGGCAATGACACGCTTGAATTTGCCGACATAGTTTTGCACGGCCGGAACGCTGTGATGCGTGTCGCGTGCAATTTCCGAGTACTCCTTGCCCATGAGCCAATGTTCGATAATCAAGGATCGGTGACTAATCGAGCGGCCCATGTCCTTGATCGTCGATCGCAACGGCAATACGATGCCTTTGCGCCGCAGTACGTCAAGGTCTCTGGACAACGTTCGCTGCCCGCAGTTGAACAACCGGTTGGCCAAATCCTCGAGAGTCAGCAGCCCGCCCTGCTGAAAGGCTTCGACTGCCATACGTTGCATCCTCTGACGGCGCAGATCCGACACGCCGAGCTTTCGGCGCACTTTCAGGTCCTCGGCGCCAGCATCAAATGTCAAGGTGACCGTGACTTGCTTGCCGTCGGCCAGGCGAGTGCTTGGCGATGTTTCAATGGAGACGACCTGGAAGAGAACCTGTCCGGGCTTGAGCGTTCCGCTGGTCTCGAAGAAAGGGGCATACACCCGGTAGACCGCATCCAGGATCGCGCTGGCCTCGAAGGGCGAGCACTGCAGCCCGTGGACCATCTCATGAGTGAACTGCTGATCAATCTGCTTTTGAGAAAGTCGATCCCATTTTGTAAGTGAGGAGTTGTTGATCATGATGAGTTTCCTTTCCTGTTTCAGCCGTGCAGCAGAGGCGAACTTCGGTCGGCCTACGGCCTCCCTCCGTTCCCCTCTGCTGCACACAACCAAACCCATCATGACAATAACATCCTTTCCAATGTCATATGGCACAAATATAGGGGCAAGGACAGAACCGTGCCCCACGGCGGAAGAGTTTCTATGAAGCCCCACTCTTCACGGGGCAGAAGCAAGGATGGCGGTCATCTTCTCCCTCGGCGTCATCCACCCCAGACATTTTCGAGGTCGGTCGTTCAGAAACCTGTCGATGCGCTTGAGTGCCGCCTTTCCGATTCTGCGAAAGGACGACCTCTTGGGGTGCAGCCTACGGATCAGACC
>SPBP01000411.1 GCA_004525935.1 Lentisphaerales bacterium
GCCGTCAGGTCACCAAGCGCTTCCCGCCCGAGGAACGCTACGCGCTGACCGGACAACTGCGTCGCTCGGGCCGTTCACCGTGCCGCAGTCTGCGCGAAGCCTGGGCCAAGCGCCGATACCGGGCCCACTTCATAAGCAAACTGACTGATGCCGATGGCGAGAATGGCGAGACGGACACGTCTCTGGACTTCGCTCATGACTGTGGGTACATCACGGATGCTGAACATGAGGAAATGACTGCTGAGTGCGCGGAAATCGGTCGGTTGTTAGGGGCCCTGATCAAGTCGCAGGATAAGTTCCTGACCTCTGACGTCTGACCTCTTGAGTTGCGGGCGTAGCCCGCGTTGGCGGTCTTCTGTGAGAGGTCGCATTTGCCCTAGTCCGTCCGTCGGTGCATCCTGGACTCTTCAGCCGGCGATCAGCACCTTTCGGCCATCGATCCGAATGGCGCGCGCCGCAATAACGGAAAGCGCTTCGGGGTAGGCGATATGCTCTTGCACCTGGATACGAGCGTGCAGCGTTTGAGGAGTATCGTCGTCCAGCACGGGTACTGATTTCTGGACGATAACCGGTCCGGTATCCATGCCGGCGTCAACGAAATGGACGGTGCAGCCCGTCACCTTCACTCCGTAGTCAAGGGCCTGCTTCCAAGCTTCGAGGCCGGGAAACGCCGGCAGCAGCGACGGATGAATATTGATTACCGCCCTCGGGAAAGCCGCGAGAAGGCCCGGCTTGATTATGCGCATGAAACCCGCGAGCGCCACAACCTGTGCTCCATGGCTCCGCATGTATGCGATGTAGGCCTCCTCGGCCTTGCCATCAAGCTTGGTTTTGAAGGGCAGGGCACTGATGAACTGTGCAGGGATCTTGTGTTCGGCTGCACGTTGGAGGATAAATGCATCTTCCACGTCTGATGCCACGCAGACTACCCGTACGTTCAGTTGTTGGGCATCTATCGCGTCGAATATTGACTGACAGTTGCTGCCCTTGCCGGAACCCAACACGGCAACGCGTAACGGTTCTGTTCCATTGGCGATACTGTTCAACTCTTGGCCTCTCCCGGCTTCAGAGTGTCGGAGTTCAACTGTTCAATAAAGGCTGCAAGCAGATTAGCGGCATTTTCGAGGTCATTCAAGGAGAGCATTTCCACCGGCGTGTGCAGGTATCGGCATGGGATTCTCACCAGAGCCGTCGCCACCCCGGCGCGGCTGAGCTGGATGGCGTTCGCGTCGGTAGGTGTGCCGCGCGGCTCGGCCCGGAGCTGGTAGTGGATGTTGCGGGATGAAGCGGTCTTCATGAGAAGGTGTCCGAGACCTGCATGGATATTCGGTCCTGTATGGAGGACAGGTCCCGCGCCTATACGGAAATCCCCAATCTTCCTGGGGTCAGCCGTTGGGTAGTCGGTGGCGGGTCCGACGTCCACGGCAATGCCAATATCGGGGGCGATCCCGAACGTGCTGGTAATGGCGCCGCGGTGGCCGATTTCTTCCTGCACCGTGGAAACAGCAAAGATGGAGGTGTTGAGATTCTTCCGGTCCAGCAGCCTGAGGCTTTCAAGCATCACGAAGATTCCGCCCCGGTCGTCGAGTGCTCGGCCGACTGCCAGGCCATCGGAGAGTTGTTTGAATCCGACATCGAAAGTTACGGGGTTGCCGATTTCAATTCGTGTGGCGGCGTCATCGCGGGTTGCCGCGCCGATGTCGAGCCAGAGTTCGTGCAATCGGGGCGCCTTGTCCATGGCTTCTTTTTCCATCAGGTGGACTGGAAGTCGGCCGACGACGCCGGTCACCGGGCCGTCCGCAGTGTGTACAAGGACTCGCTGGCCTGCCGCAACGCAGGGGTCTACTCCTCCGATCGCCGAGCAGTAGGCGAATCCGCGTTCGTCGATATGCGTGACCATTAGTCCCACTTCGTCGCAGTGTGCTGAAAGCATGACGCGTGGTGTGGCATCGGGCTTGATGGCACCTATAAGGTTGCCATGAACGTCGGTCGAGATGGTGTCACAGTATGGTGCCATGTATTCCCGCACGACGGACTGGATTACAGCCTCATGACCGGAAGGGCCAGGTGTTTCCACAAGCTTCTTCAGTAGAGATATCGACTCGTTGCGCATTGCGTTATGTTGTCCCTTGCTGCCTGGCATGCCAAGCCGTAGTCTCGGAGCGATCAGCGTTTGGTATCACGGTCCGCCTAGGCCGCCAAGGCGCGGCTACGGCGTGACAGCCTTCGCTTTTCGCTGCGCTTCGAGCGAAGGCTGGTGGGCGATACAGGAATTGAACCTGTAACATCCAGCGTGTAAAGCTGGCGCTCTGCCAATTGAGCTAATCGCCCGGAATCTGCAGCTGCGTCTCGCGAGATGCATCTATAACAGACGGTGCCGAAGCAGATAAAGCCTTTTGTGGCGGTTCGCGCCTCAATCATCGGATGAAGCAGCATTCTTCGAACCTGAAGTGCCTCGAAATTCTTCTTGCACATTGGGCACGGAGTCTGGATACTGCCCGCCTTTCGTGGAGAAGATGTCATGTCAAGAATATGTGAAGTCTGCGGCAAACACGGATTTGCCGGTCGGAATGTTGTGAGGCGTGGCCTTGCA
>SPBP01000220.1 GCA_004525935.1 Lentisphaerales bacterium
AGCATTTCGACAATAGTGTGTAGTCCGCATTGGCTGAAGAGCGTATGCGAATGAAGGTCTACCTCGAGCATCAGAACTGTCCCCCGTCACGGCACGAATTGATGAGGCGCCCGTAAAGATCGAGATACTCCGAGCAGTTCCGTTTCCAGGAATATGACGACGCCCTTTCTTTTCCTGCACGAATAAGCCTTTCCCTCAACGGGCCGTCATTAAGTGCACGAGATATGCCGGACGCGATTGCATCGGTATCCATGGGATTCACCAGTAATGCCGCATCGCCAGCAACTTCCGGCATCGCGGTCACGCTTGAGGTCACGACCGGCACCCCGGCTCGCATCGCTTCAAGGATCGGAATGCCGAATCCTTCATAGTGAGATGGATATACAAATGCCGATGCCATGTCCAACAGGCTGTCGAGTTCACGGTCCGCAATGAATCCCGTGAAGACCACTCTCCCCGTCAGGCCCGCCTCCCTGACCGCCGCGTCGCAGATCTTCTTCATCCGTTCCTGGTAAGGTGCACCCGAAACACTGCCGGTGATTATCAGTCGGCCGGGATATTGTCCGTTCCGCGCGAGCATGGCGAAGGCAGCAACGAGACGGGGGATGTTCTTGCGTTCGTGTATTCCGCCCACGTTGAGAACGAAGCCCTGTTCCAACCCGAATTTCCTCTCAAGCTCTGCCTTGAGCACGGGATCAGGCGCATCCGGCGTCCGCAGACCGTTCGGCACAACAGAGATCTTCTCGATCGGAACGCCTACCTTCTCCGCAATATCCCGACGGGAGAACTCGGAAACCGTTGCGATCCTGTCATTCAGCCGGCATGCCCGCCGGATCGCACGTTTGTAAACGAAATAGTTTCTGAAAAAGCCCATTGCTTCCCTGAATGTGAACGGAATCACGTCATGAACAGTGAGTATGCACGGTACCGACTTCCGTTCGGGGAAACTCCAGTTATAGAAGAAATGGATCAGGTCCGCCCCTTCCCGGCGGGCGAGTTCCTGGAAGAACCCCGAGTCCAACGCTGCATTTTCACGGGATATGGCGTGGGACACAACCGGTACGGGAATCACCTCGACGCCGGGCCGGTCCCCGAGTAGACCGCGAACCTGTTCGAACCGCTTCTCTTTACAGACCAGCTTGACCTCGTGGTCCTGCGCGGTGGCATTCAATGCGATCTGCAGGGCGCCCTGTTCAACTCCACCGACTACACCGTCATATTTTCTGAAATCCAGGATTATCTTCATGGTATTATGTCGGACCCATCTCTTGTGGGATCACAATCCCGTGTCTATCCGTCTATCTTGACATGATTACAGGATGCGATGATATCCTGCAGAAACTCTCCTACCACCAGCCGAACAACGGGCCGGGCCCGCGTCAGAAACCGGCAAGCAGGCTCTCTACATCCGTAATGGCCACACACGACGTCTCGTCGGCAGCCCCGTAATACACAAACAGTTTGCCGTCCTTCTCGACGATACCGTTGGAGAATACCACGTTACCGAAGAAACCCTCCTTCTCGTATTTCTCTGTAGGAGTCAGCAGTGGAGTCTGGGCCCGCTTGATAACGCGGGACTGATCATTCAGATCCAGCAGCAGACAGAACAGTGCATAGCCGGTCTCTCCCTTGCCGTGATAGATGACCAGCCATCCCTCGGGGGTCCTGATCGGTGGAGCACCGCCGCCTATCTTGATACCTTCCCACGTGTTGTCACGCGGCCGCACGATGCACTTGTGATTGCCCCAGTGCAGCAGGTCAGGTGATTCTGCACACCAGATCGATGCTTTGCCGAACCCGGAGTTGTTTGGACGATGCAGCGCAACGTACTTCCCGCCCACCTTGTCGGGGAAGAGCGCTACGTCCTTGTTTTCCGGATGAAAGATGATTCCCAGGCGCGTGACTGTCTTGAAATCGTCGGTGACGGCAAGCATCGTGCACCACGAATCCTCAGAGATCACGGTGAAGTTAATGTAGTACCTGCCGTCGATACGCGTCACCCTTGCATCTTCGCAGCCATATCGTTCCGTCTCGTCAGCGGGATAGATGAATGGTCTGTCGTCCACGTCGAAATGGACACCGTCCCTGCTTCGTGCAATTCGGATATGGCTCGCAGTGGAAAGATAGTCTTTGTTCTTATAGACCACGCCACGCGTATCCTTCAAGCGCACGTCGGGGTCATCAACACTGAACTCCATGATCGCCGGGCCAGACCGCCCCTCTTTGAACTCGTAGACCGGTGCACGAATATATCCCTCGCGTGGCTCACAACCCTCTGCAACGCGCAGTAGAAGAAGGATTTCGTCGTTGAATACGGTCGCGCCGGGATTGAACGCGCCCAGCACCCGGTACCCATCAAGTGACGGTGTGACATCCGAGGGCCTTACAACCGGGTTCTCCTTCCACTTCGTTATCATCAATTCTGTTCCTCCTGTGCTGACCCACCCATCAAGTTCACGATGATACGTATATGAACATTGGGGTCAACGCAATTCGCCCGGCGCACCTCCAACTCCCCACACCATAACACCATGTTTGATTTGCGCTCCGCGATGATATCTGGTATCCACAGCTCGAACCAGAAGCTCAGGAGGATTCATGAGTATAAAGACAGCACTCGACAACATATTCCTCAGACCATCCAGTCGATGGGGACATACGGAGTACAGTCTCGACTATCACACGGACTATCTGGCGCGTAGTGTCGGTCTGCCGGCTGACTCGCCGAACCTGCACGTTGCCGCTTTTGACCGCTTCTGTTTCGACATGCTGTGGTCGACCAATGACGGCCTGGTAAATTGGGCAGAGGCCGGCCGTGTCACAGACATGGGCCACGCCTCGTATGCCGCCGATGGAAGCGACCAGCGGCAGGCGAAGCCATCTCCCTTCACCTCCGAGGCGCAAGTGTGGGACTTCAATGCAGTCGAGGAGTACGGTCTTCCCGATTTCGATGAACAGGTCGCTGCATATGAGAAGATAGTCGTGGATTCCCGGGCGGCCAGACCCAACACGCTTCTCACCGGCGGATGCTACACCAGCCTCGTCTCCGGCGCGATCAGCTCATTCGGATGGGACATGTTGCTGCTCGCCGCCTCCGAGCCGGCGAGGCTGGAGCCCGTGTTGGACAGTTTCTTCAGACGCACAATGTTCTTCATGAAGGCCTGGGCCAAGACCAGCGTTGAAGTCGTTATTCAGCATGATGATTTCGTCTGGACCTCCGGTGCGTTCATGAGCCCCGATGTCTACCGCAAGATCATCATTCCAAGATACGCCGAGTTGTGGAAACCGATTCACGAAGCCGGCAAAAAAGTTCTCTTCTGCTCCGACGGCAACTTCATGGAGTTCGCCGTCGACGTGGCCGAAGCCGGCGCAGACGGCTTCATCTTTGAGCCCTGTAATGATTTCGGGTTCATGGCCGACAATTTCGGCCGCACGAAATGCCTCGTCGGCAGTTTCGTCGATTGCCGCGACATCACACTGGGGCGACGCGACCAGGTCCTCGCCGATATCGACAGGACATTCGAGCGGCTATCCGACTGCAAGGGCGCCATTCTTGCCGTCGGCAACCACCTGCCGCCCAACATAAGTGGGGACATGCTGGATCTCTACTTCGAACACCTACTGCCCAGACTCGAACGTTAAGCATTAACACCAGCAGCGCGGGCCACTGAAGGACATGTTAGCAGGATGAAGAAAGGACCGACTCGGCAATGACCACGAACAAACGGAGGCTGCTTACAGCAGGAGTACTGGCTCTGATTGTCGCTTTGTTCCTCCTGGCCATTCCGGCTCAGGCCGAAGAGACAAATGTATTCATGTGGGAGGTCTGTTCCGAAAACGGCACCGCCTTCCTGCTAGGTTCAATGCACCTGGCTCCGAAAAGCCTTTATCCACTCGACGAGAGAATCGAAGACTCCTTCAAGTCCTCATCCAACCTGGTTGTCGAAATTGATCCGACCAAAAACCAGCTGATGGTGCAGGCGATGTTCCTTGCCAGAGCGTGCATAACAAATGGCCTTATGCTGGAGGACCTGGTCTCAGTGACAACAATGGAGAAACTCGATACGGCATGCTCGAGGTATGGCATCAGTCCGCTCTTCTTCAATGCGTTCAAACCATGGTTCGTCGCAATGAGTGTGGAAACGCTTGAGTTGATGAGCATGGGATTCTCGCCCATGAACGGAATCGACATGCATTTCCTCACGGCGGCGCGCGGCAGCAAGACCGTTCTTGAGCTTGAGTCGGCAGCAATGCAGCTCGACCTCGTGGACAATGTGCTGGGGCCACACGGAGACAAGTTGCTGCTTCTGACCTTATCCGAGCTGGAGAACAGCGCACGTGATGTCGGTAGCATACTGACCTGCTGGAAGACCGGAGATGCCGAAGCACTGGAGAAGGTCCTGATGAAGAGCCTTGCCGACGACCCTGAGCTCGCACCGGTATACGAGGAGCTGTATTTCAAGCGTAATGTCCAGATGGCCGAAAAGGTTCAAGGCTTTCTGAAGAAGGGCGGGACCTACTTCGTCGTAGTCGGCGCATGCCACATGGTTGGGAAGAAGGGCATTGTTCAGCTGTTGAAAGACACTGGCAAGTATTCCGTGCGCCAGTTCTAGCAGCATGGCGGACTTAGAGCGAAGCGGATCAGGCCAAAGGCAGACCCGCCTCTGGCGGGAAGTCCGACAGGCTGCTAGTGCGGAATGGCGCTTAGATAAGCGCGTTTGGGACAAACAGCACGGGATGAATGAGCGCCATAAATGACAAATGACGAAACACCCAAATACCCAAGGAATGACGAAATACCCAAGGCCGAAAGTCGTGGTTGAGGAGGGGCAATGACGCGGGAAAAATGTAGCGACGACGA
>SPBP01000106.1 GCA_004525935.1 Lentisphaerales bacterium
ACCTGCATGGGCGCTTCAAAAAGCGCGCTTCTCCCTCTATCTTGACTCGCCAGCCCGATTCGGCTACATTTCCGCCATGTCGAAGATCCGCCGCAGGAGGAAAAGCCCTGCTTCAGGACGGTCTTCAGGCGCATATGCCCGCGCCGCCCGAAAAGCGATTGCTTATCAATCAATTTGAATTTTTAATTAGTTTTGGATTTCGGTATTCGGATTTCGAATTTCCCATCCGAAACCCTTTTCGGATGGCCTCTAACTATCTGCATTCTCCTGCTTCTCTCTGGCTTTCCTCATAGCTAATACCTCCTTTTACCACCCCAAAGAAACCCGTCCGTGTTGACGGGAATGTCAGTCAGGAGCTTAAGAACGCGGCGGGTAAGACTTTTCGGGTCACTGGAGCGATCGGGAGTATCGGCAAGAAGAGAGCTCTGACATTGGTCAGGGGCTCGGTTGTCAGCAGATCCGGGGCAGGTCCTCTCCCGCGGGCACATCAACGATGCGTTCGCCTCCTGCGCGGGTGGTCATCACGACCCGGCCTTTTGCGCCCGAAACAACGCTACCAATGACTGAGGCTCTCTCGCCAAGAGGGTGCGCTCTCAATATACGTAGAGTTTGGTCCTTGTCCTCGGGTGCGCAGACGACAACCGCCTTGCCTTCGTTGGCGACATTCAGAGGGTCGAGGCCGAGCAGGTTACACGCACCATGGACTTCGTCTTTCACCGGCAGTGAGGTTTCTTTGATCCTTATGGTGCATCCCGATGATTCGGCTATATCGCATGTCGCCGCCGCCACACCGCCTCTGGTGGGGTCACGCAGGCAATGAATGGAGGGCACGTCGTCCAGCAATTTATCTATCATGGGCCACAGAGGGGCCGCGTCACTGACAAGAGCCGACTTCATACCCAGTCCCTCGCGCTCGTTCAGGATGGCTATGCCGTGGTCGCCGATGGTTCCGGTGACGATCACCACATCTCCGTCGCGCGCGTTGGCGACCGACACATCCACGCCCGGCTTCCGTACACCTATGCCTGATGTGTTGATGTAGATGCCGCCTCGTGCTCCCGTGTTCTCAATGACCTTGGTGTCGCCCGTGACCACCTGGACGCCGACATCCCGGGCAACATCTCGAATGGATGCAATAATGCGCTCCAGATCACTCATAAGCAGGCCGGCTTGTATAATCAATCCGCGGCTGAGATAGCGAGGTTCGGCGCCCTGCATGGCAAGATCGTTGACTGTTCCACAGACGGAGAGATGCCCGATATCACCACCGGGGAAGAAGATCGGATCGATGACATACGAATCCGTTGTAAACACCAGATCGCGCTCTTCGATTTCCAGGCAGGCCCCGTCATCAAGCCGGTTGAGTACCGGGTTGCCCAGCTCTCGAACGATGAGGTTACGGATGAGTGTGTTCGTCAGGGCTCCTCCACCGCCATGCCCCATCAATACTACGTCGTTTTGTTTCATCAAGAAGCCCCATACTTGTGATACGCCGCGCAAGCTCCCTCACTTGAGACCATGCAGGCCCCAACCGGGGTCGAAGGTGTACAGGCTTTGCCAAACAGCGGACACCCAGGCGGGATGCATGCCCCGCGTAATACGTCGCCACACCGGCATGCACTGTGATCTTTCGGCGCAGGTACCGTCAGGTTCTGAAAGGCGATGGATGCATCGGTCGAGGCGTATGTGTCGCTGATCCTCAAGCCGCTTTGGGGTATGACCCCAAACCCGCGCCATTGGGTATCGCATTTCTCAAAGACTTCAGAGCATAGTCTCTGGGCTTCGGCATTGCCTTTTGGTGTCACGCTTCTTGTGTATTCCACTTCCACCTCGGCTCTGTGTTCTGCCACCTGCTGAGCCAGCATCTCAATGCCGCGCGCCATATCCAGCGCCTCGAATCCAGCCACGACGCAGGGTATTTTGGCTTTCGCGCATACGGGGCCGTAGACGTCTGAACCTGTTATCACGCTGACGTGCCCGGGGCACAGAAAGCCGTCGAGGTTGACATCACCGGCAGATACCAGCGTCATCATCGCCTCTGGTACAGTCTTGTGTGCACAGAGAACAAAGTAGTTCTCTATATGCTTGTCCATGGCTTCCTTTATTGTCCATGCCACGGCGGGGGTGGTTGTTTCAAACCCAACCCCGAGGAATACGACAGAGGTGTTCGGTGTTTCCTTCGCCATCTTCAATGCGTCCGTGGGGGAGTACACCATGCGGATGTCAGCTCCCAGCGCCTTCTCCCGCTCGAGTGACGACTCCGTGCCCGGGACCCTTAGCATGTCACCAAAAGTAGCTATAATGGTTCTCTGTTTCTTTGTGATGGCGATAGCCGTGTCGAGATAGCCTGTCGGTGTCACACATACCGGGCAGCCGGGTCCGGAGAGCAGTGTCACGGCGTCCGGGAGAAGCGACCTGAGCCCCGTGCGAAACGCTGACACTGTATGTGTTCCGCAGACTTCCATGAACACAACGGGACGGCCGATCTCATGGGTCAGTGTCTGAATGTTCTTCACCGACGTTTCCATGTTCATGTGCTGTCACCGTCTTGCAGATTCACGTTGGCGATGATCTCGTTGAACTCCTTAACGTCTTCAGGTTCCCATTTCTGGATGGCAAAGCCGGCATGGATAAGCACGTAGTCGCCCACATCGGCGTCGGGGACAAACGTCAGGTTGCCCTCTCGCTGCACTCCACCACTTTCCACGACAGCATGAACACCGTCTCGCTGGATTACCTTTGCTGGTACGGCTAGGCACATGATGTTTCCTTTACCGACGCGATGATGGCCTGTCCGAACGAAACGCAAACATCGCCGGGCGGCAGAAGCGAATGTTCGAACACATTGAATGTCTTGTCCTGCAAGCCTTTCATAATGAGCCCGGCCAACAAGGTGTTATGAAAGACACCGCCGGAAAGTGCAACTTTATCCAGTCCGGTGTCTTCACGAATCTTATCACACATATCTACGGTTCCCGCCGCCAGTGTATTGTGAAACTTGGCCGCTATGGCGCCGTTGTCCACGTGTGCCTGCTTATCGCTGAGTATCTCAGCAAACATGGAGCCGAATCCCAGTTGCCAGTCCTCTATCGCGTATGAGTAGACACCGGCAACGCCTGGTGTTGCGGCTTTCTGCAGGCCGATGGCAGCCTCAGCCGGGGAAGATATCTTCCCTTGAAAGCCCAGCATAGCCGCCACAGCGTCAAACAATCTGCCGGCGCTGGATGTTAGTGGAGAATGGATGTGTTTCTCGAGGATTCTGGATATGAACTCGGTTTCTTGGTCGCTCAGTCCGGCCAGAAGATGACCGGCAGCCTCCTGGCCGAGTTGTGGCTCTGATACCAGGCAACTGAAGGCCATCCTTTCCGGATAGAGTGTGCCTTGATCACCCCCTGGCAGAGGATAGGCTTTCAGGTGTGCCTTTCGCTCGTAGTGTGCCAAGTTGCAGATCAGGAATTCTCCGCCCCAGATTGTGCCGTCATCTCCCAATCCCATGCCGTCGTAGGTTACGGCTAGAACGTGTTCGCTCAGCCCGTTCTCGTGCATACACGCCGCGGCATGTGCATGGTGGTGCTGAACCGCCACTAACTTGTTTGCTCCCGACCTCGCTGCATAACGTGTGGATATGTAGTCGGGGTGGAGGTCGTGGACGGCGATTTCAGGGTCCACGCCCAGTGACGCCTTCATCTCGCTTATGCTGTGGAGATAGATGTCACAGGTTGACGGGTCTCTCAAATCTCCGATGTCTGGTGAGATATACGCCTTGACCCCGTCTGTGAGTGTGAAAGTGTTCCCGGTTTCCGCCCCATAGGCAAGAAGCGGCCGTGAGACTGTAGGCAACGGTATGCCTTCTGGCAGAGTGCCCTGTAGTCTCTTGAGCGGCGCGCGGTGTGAACTATCGTCTTTCATGCAGCCAGTTGATCCAGTTGTCGACTCCGATTCCGGTCTTGGCGGAAAGCGTGAACACCGGGGCGGACGCGTTGATACGTTTGATGTTCGCGATGCAGTCATCAACGTCAAAATCCACATGCAGAAGCAGGTCTATTTTTGTCAGGATCACGGCCTTGGCTTCGTGGAACAGCAACGGGTATTTGCTGGGCTTATCGTCACCCTCGGCTACGCTCAAGACGGCGATCTTGGCCATCTCACCAACATCAAACTCTGCCGGGCAGACCAGGTTGCCAACGTTCTCAACAACGACCATGTCCAGGTCATCCAGTGGGAGGTCCTTCAGGGCGTAATGGACCAGCTTGGCTTCCAGGTGGCAGGCGCCGCCGGTCAGAAGCTGGCTAGCCTGAATGTTCACAGCGGCTATCCGTTCTGCATCCCTGGTGGTTTCAACATCACCTTCCAGCACGGCAAACCTTATGCGGTTCTCGAGAGATTTGGCCATACGTTCGAGCAGGGCCGTCTTGCCGCTGCCGGGAGAGCCAATGAGGTTAATCATGAGGACGCATTTTTCCGTCAGCAGGCGCCTTGTCTCATTCGCCCACTTTTCATTCTCTCCCATCAGGTCTTTGTACACTTTGACATTTGTTGTCGTCATGCGGGCTCCGCTCGTTATTCACGCCTCAGGCGTTACGTAGTTTTCAATCTCCAGATTATCCAAATACAAATCCATGGCACCTTCCATCTTCAGTTTAGACGAACTGCAGGACGGGCACTCACAAAGGTCCTTGGATAGGGGCCCCGTCCATCCACAAGCCTCACATGTGCCATGAATCGTGAGGGCCTTTATCTCCAGCTGTGATCCTTCGATGTCTGACCCCTTGGTCAGGTTCTGATAAGCGTTCTGCATGAATTCGGGGACAATCTGCCTCAGTTCACCAACAACAATCCGTGCGCTGATCAGGCGCTTCGGGCGCGGGTCCATGCCGGCCATTTCTTCCTGTATGCTGTTTACGATGCTTTGGCATATGGACAGCTCGTGCATATCACTCTACAGTTTCTCTACCTCTGATATCGCCACAGTCACGTATTCTTCCAGCCGGCTCTCGAGTGTTGGCGACAGCTTCATTTCCATCTCCAGCGACGCCGGCTGGATGGCCAACACTCTCACGCGTGGTATCGGATAGCCCAATTTTTGTGCCATGCCGACAATCTTCAGTATGTCGCCCTCATGGGTGGAAATGCCACCGGCAAGTTTCTTTGAATCAACGTCATCCACATCAAAGAAGAGATAGTCACCGGGTTCTTTGTCTATAAGGGCACAGTCAACGATCAGGATCATTTCCGTATCGTCGACGAAATGGGCGAGAATGCTGAGTCCGTCATTGTGTGCCTCGAAGGCGGTGAAGCTTGCATCGAGGTGGTTGTCAATGATGTGTTCCACGATCCGCAGTCCGATCCCATCGTCTTGCCGCGCGTAGTTGCCCATGCCTATAAGATATCTAGTCATAACGGCAAAAAAGCTGGGGCACGCAAGCATGCCCCAGCTCCTCTGGTTTCAAGCGATTGCGTGACTACTTTTTGAACGTTACATCAAGATAGTGTGTCGAACATGAAATGCAGGGGTCATAGGCGCGTACAAGCATTTCAAGTGTCAGCTCCATCTCCTGCTCACTCTTGTCCGCGGAGATCATCTCCGGAACCAGTTTATTCATGTCTTCCTGGATATTGGCATGATTCTGGTTGGTCGGGATGATGCAATTGCCCGCCGTGCAGAACCCATCGGTATCGTACTCGTATTCGTGGAACAGAATGCCGCGAGGGACTTCCGTGGCGCCGAAGCCTTTGCCAAATTTGGTCGGTTCAACAGGCTTCTCGTCCTGCAGGCCCATGTCCAGCAGTTCGTCGATGTAGCCGACGCCCATATACGCGGAGTGAACCACCTCGATGAACTGAGCCACGGAGTTGAAGTATGGGTTGAAACATGGCGCCTTGAATCCGAGCCCCTCTGCCACCTTCTTTGCTTCCGGGTGCAGCTGGTCATAGTTGTTGTTGATTCGGGCGAGGGCCCCAGCCATATAGCTTGCCATGTTGTGTTTTGCGTGTTTCGCCGTTGAAAGAGGGCTGACCCATTCGTTCGTCACGCTTCTGTAATCGGCCACATCGACGATTTCCCGCGAACCGTCAGGCATGAGGCATCCGATCTTGCCATCATACAAGCCATATTCGGCATCGTCCACGAGTGCCACGTACTCCGTCTCCCTTGTGAAGTTGGGGATGTTGCCGGCCACGCTCAGCAGAACGTTGTACATGTCTGTGGCCATGGGGACAGCATCAAGGATCATCTGTTTCAGCGCCTTGAGTTCCTCGGTCGCCATTCTGGGGTTGTAGGCGTTGCCGGGTAGGGCGGCGAACCCGCCGGGAACGACTTTTGTCGGGTGGGTACTTCGCCCGCCCACGAGGCTGGCCCAGTCGCAGCCGAGCTTCTTGAGGAGCACGGCCTTCTTGACCACGTCCGGATGTGTTGCGACAAGCGGGAACACAGACGGAGCCCCCAGAAGGTCGGGGGCCACGAGAAACAAGACATGCACAATATGCGAATCGAAGTTCTCGCCGTGCTTGAGGAGGCGGCGAAGCCGATCGGTTTGTTTAGAGACCCGCATGCCCAGTGCGTTTTCTGACGCCTTACACGAGGCCAGCGTGTGGCCGACGGCGCAGATGCCGCAGATCCGGCTTGTTATGCGGGCCACCTCTGAATAGTGCCGCCCCCGGACCATGGCCTCAAAGAATCTTGGGGCCTCCGGGACGCGCCATTCGCATGTCTCCACTTTTCCATTCTTGATATCTACGACGATATTGCCATGTCCCTCAACACGAGTGACATGGTGCACTTTAATGCTCGCGTTCTGAGCTGTCATTAAGCATCACTCCTGAAGTTTGCGGTGAACATTTGTGATTTCTTCTCGGCCCACTGTTCGGACAGGCCGCCCTTTTCTTTGAGAACTTTCGTCATGGCTTCTTGGTTGGCGTCGGCTACCATGCCCCTGCACGCCTCACACGGAATACCGTGTGCCGGGCAAGGCGCTCCGCAGCCGGCGATCGCAATGGGCCCCATGCAATGGTCCTGTTCGTCATAGCGGCAGACGGTTTCTCGCAGTTTACATTCAACACAGACGGGGTAGGAGGGGAGGTACACTTTATCTGTGCCGTGCAGCAGCTGTGTGACCACCCGAATGAACTCATCACGACTCATCGGGCACCCCTTGATCTCGTAATCCACCTTGATGGCGGCCGAGATGGGGCGAGCCTTCTGGGTGTCAAGGTGCGGCATGGCACTGTCTGCGCCGTAGACGTACTCCTTATACTCCGCCTCGTCCATGTGGTTCTTCAGAGCGTTGATACCGCCGGATGTCGCACAGGACCCGAAGGCGACAACGAGGCTCGAGCGCTCTCTTATGCTCTCGAGCCGTGCCCTGTCTGCTTCACGGGAAAAAGAGCCTTCGATAAACGCGACATCTATTGGTCCGTCTGTGGTTTCTTTCATCACCTCTCTGAACTCTACCACTTCGACATGGTCGAGGAGCTGCAGGAAAGGTGCTCCGAAGTTCGTCATTTCAATTTGACAGCCTTCGCAGCAGGTGAAGTCGAACCACGCGCACTTAACTTTAGCCATTATAATGCCTCCTCAAGGCCTTTGATGTCGGCGAAGCTGAATACCGGTCCATCCATGCAGACGTATTTGTCGTTTATTTGGCAGTGTCCGCACTTGCCGACCCCGCATTTCATTCTGCGTTCAAGGTCAACGTAGATATTCTCCTTCGGGATGTTGAACTTCGACAATTCCACAATGACGAATTTGTACATAACCGGCGGTCCACAGATGATGACCTTTGTGGACGGGTCAAGGCTGTCGATGTCGGAGAAGAGTTGCGTGATTACGCCCACGCGGCCTTTCCACTGATCGTTGGCCTTGTCGACGGTCTCGAGGTATTCCATGCCGTCAGAGATTCGCCAATCTTCGAGGTCTTCCTGGAAGAGCTGGTCAGCGGGTGTCTTGGTTCCAAAGAACAGCAGGAAGCGCTTGAACTCGTCGCGGGTGTCCAGGATGTACTTGATCATGCTGCGCGTGGGGCACAGCCCGATGCCGCCCGCCACGATCAGGACGTCGTTGCCTTTGAACTCGTCGACAGGGAACCCATTGCCGAGCGGCCCGCG
>SPBP01000139.1 GCA_004525935.1 Lentisphaerales bacterium
CCTTAATCTGACCGGTGATTTCCTTGAGATCAGCCACGGCTGACGCCAGATCGTTGTAAAGATCATCATTATTGATAAGCTTGCCCAGCAATCCCTCGCCTTCGTCTATCTTCTTAGCAACAGAGTTTCCGTGTGCCAGCATGTCTTTCAGAGATTCAATTCCACCACCCTCTTCCAGTGCCGACCTCAGATTCTTCATGATGCTCGACGCATCCGCCATAAGGTCGTACGGCTCCTGACCCATTACCCGCTCGTCCTTACCCACAGCGTCCTTGCTCATTCCTTCGTCTATCTGGAGGTGCCTGCCCCCGAGGATCGAAAGAGGAATGATCCTTGCGGAATAGTCACTCTTCAGCGAAATGGGTTCCTGCAGAGAACATACGACCTCAACTAATCCATCCCTGTCCGGCAACCCCATCTTCTTCAATGCCTCTCCTTCGAGAAGCTTCATCTCCTTGACCTCACCAATCGTCATGCCGCGCACCACGACACGATCACCCTTCTTCAGCCCCATAACGTTGCCGAAGTATATGGACATCCTATCCTTCCGGCCCCACAAGACATCACCCGAAAGAAATATTGAGAACCAGAAGAGCCCAAACAGCACGGCGAAGGCAAAAGCCCCGACAATCATTTCGCGGCGTACTTCCATGTCTACCGAAAACTTTCTCATTGCTTTATCTCCCATGCACCGCTGTCTGTAATGTACTGCGCTTTCAGAAACTGCTGTACAATGTCATTCTCAGAACGCACAAATTCGGACGGGCTGCACATTTCGACAATCGCCCCCCGATAGATCATTGCTATCGATGTGCCTACACTCAGCGCGCTGTGCAGGTCGTGAGTCACGACCACGCTGGTAACCCCAAGATCCTTTCGCGTCGTGTTGATGAGGTTGTCGATCGACCTGGCAGATACGGGGTCAAGCCCGGACGTCGGCTCATCGTAGAGCACGATTTCGGGATCCTCGGCAAGGGCCCTTGCCAGTCCCGCGCGTTTCTTCATGCCGCCGGAAAGCTCCGATGGATGTTTTTCGCGGTCCTCTTCAAGGCCAACAAGCCGCAATCGTTCATTGACCGTCGAAATGATGTCTTCTTCGGACATCGCCGTCTTTTCTCTCAACGGAAGGGCCACATTCTCCGCGACTGTCAGCCATTCCAGCAGCGCACTGCTCTGGAAAAGCACGCCGAACCGGCGACGTATGCGGTCGAGTTCACTGCCCCTGGCCTCGCTGATTGCATCACCGCCTATCTCCACCGATCCCACATCCGGACGCAGCAGGCAGATCATATGCTTCAAGGTAACGCTTTTGCCGGCCCCGGACGGCCCTACTATCGCCAGCGAGGCCCCCTTCGCCACCTCGAAGCTGACGTCGTTGAGCACAAGCCGTCCCAGCAGGCTCTTGGAAACTCTATCGAAACGAATCAAAGCCAATACCTCCGTCCTCTACCACCCGCATGACGTAACGACGAAACAAATTTGATTTCCATTACACTCCCAATCATACCCCCTCAAATCCCGATGAAATCGGGATTATCTAGCCCGGGTTTCTCACAAACTCGGAGAGTTTGAGAGAAATCCGGGCTAGACATAGAAGAACCTCGTTATGAAGAAACCGCTGATGAGTATGGCCAGGAACGAAATCACGACCGACCTGCGCGTTGAGTTGCCGACGCCAACCGCGCCGTTAGTAGTTCCAAAACCCTCGTGACATGCCACGATCACGATTATGATACCGAACACAAAAGCTTTGAGCATCCCGACATACACGTCCTTCACCCCCACGAATCTTGTCGAGTTCTGGATATATGCCGCCCACGCAACACCAAGCTGAGTCTCTCCCACTATCCCACCGCCAAGAACACCCATCAGGCAACCGTAAAGGGAAAGGAGCGGAGTCATTATCGCCATCGCCACCAGCCTTGGCATTACCAGAAATCTCACGGGGCTGATTGACATCACCTCAAGGGCCGCTATTTCTTCCGAAACCACCATGGTTCCCATCTGGGCCGCTATTGATGCTCCAACACTCGCAGCCAGGATGATCCCGCTCATGAAAGGACCCATCTCACGAAGCATCGACATCATGACGGCGCTCCCGATGAACACCTCCTGCCCAAAACGGCGCAGTTCGATGCCTGTCTGTAACGCCAGAATCATCCCGGTGAACAGGGCAACAACAGTTACCACACCCAGGCTCATGATCCCGCCAATATACATCTGGTTGCCAATTTCCCTGCGAGCACGCACGGTGAAAGCATGAGGAAATATGGTACGAACAGCGCTCGCAAGCAGCATCAGGGCCCGGCCCATTCCCCTCGCCAGGAATATGACTTTTCTCCCGAGCCATGCGGGAACATTCTGCGGGCGCGGATATGATTCGGGTTCTCTTGTCAGATTCATTGTAGTGAGCAATACAAACGTCAATATACTGCCAAGTCAATTGACGCAACACCGATACTATTTCACTGGACCACCAATACCCGGTGCAACAGGCAACTCCGCAGTACCCGAACGACACAGCGTAAGGTACATGAGATGCAACCTGCTCTTTCCTTCGCTGCGACTGTATCCCAATAAGCCCCCCAATGCCAGCAGACTCTTTTCCTCAGGTTCCTCCCGTGATTGACGCCATGACAGCATCGGAAAGACCGAGAACCTCGACTCATTGACGTCGCACCTGTAACGATAGAGACCCCACAACAGTTCCGTCTCGACGGAATCCCCATTTGTTTCGCGAGAGTACAATGTCCATAGAGGCGCCACATTATCCTCAATCGACTGCACCCGCAGCGCCGGCCAGAGACTGGGTGCCTTGAACGAGCTCACGTTCGATCTCTGCCTGTAGGAAAGGAGCGGCCACAGCTTCAACGCCCGGCCGCTGACTTCCATATCTTCGCCAGCACCAGAGCCACCCTCAAGCCGCCTCTCGTATTGTACGAACGGAGCAATCACCACTCTATCAGTCTGCTCATTCGCCGTTGTCCTGCTCCATGTCGATACAAGAGGCCAGAGAAGAAACGAACTGCGGATCCCAGCTTCTTTCTGCGCGCCTACCAGCGGCCACAGATGGAACCGCTCCACCTTCCCGTGACCTATCCTCAGGAACGGCCAGGGCACCTGGGCCTCACTGTAACCTCGATCTCGACCTCGACCTTCCGTCCATCTGATGAACGGCGGCAAGAGCATCCAGGAAAGCTGGTTCTCCGCGATTGTGCGACCGAAGATAGGGAAAAGAATGTAAGCACTACCTGATGTGCCCGGTCTTTCATATCTCGCCCACGTCCAGATCGGCCACATGACGAACGTTCGTTCTGACTCGCCCTTCTTAACAGCCCTTCCATAGAATGGGAATATCCTGACCCGGTACATGTCCTCGCCAACTGTCTTTGAGAACAATGGCCACAGTATGTCATAAGTCACCATGCCGGATTTCATTGACCTGGCATACAGAGGGAAGAACACAAACTCGGCCGAATCAAATGTCATCACCTCGTTCGCCGTGCCGGCAATCGGGAACACCGCCATGTAGTCACGATGCTCCGCATCGCGCCCGCGAAACACCAGTGGGAATATCCAGAACCTGTAGCGGGACTCATCGTCCGTGACGTCAAAGTCCGTATACATAATGTTTGCAAACCGCCACGATTCCTCATGTGTCGACTTGCGGACAACAGCTAGAGGCCAGAGGTATTCGAGCCTCGTCTGCCCCCCGGCTGGGTCGGTCCGACGGGATACGATCGGACGAAGTGCACTGAAGGACTCACCTTCGGGAGATACTCGCGCCTCGTAGAAAGGGCCGAGAATACGCAGACGCTGTTCTCCGTGAATATTCGTGTCTCTGCACGCAAGTGGCCCGTAATCGAACGGCTTGCCCCACTCCTCCTGCTCCCCGCGGACAGATGTCCCGCCTGGCAAGCATAACCAGCACGCAATCACCAGACACGACCTGAAGAGAGTGCCCAATCGATACGGTTCGCCGATCCTGGGTCTCAGGCCCGTCATAATCCCCGATCTATTGAACCTGCGCAACGAGTGTCCGTCAGGACCACCCACCAAACGTGTCAGAGTAAGGGCCACCTGTCTCATTTGCCGATGCTTTGTGACTCAGCGGTTATTCCATCGTCACATCGGAACATGCTGGCGATCAGTGCAGCTCGAATCCACATGCCATTCCTCATCTGGCGCCAGTAGACCGCCCTCGGATCATGATCAACATCGGGCGATATCTCGCCCTTCCGCGGAAATGGATGCATCAAGACCGAATCAGGACTGAGCAGTTTCAGGTGCTCGGTGGTGAACGAATAGTCCGCGATGCTGTCTTCCGACGTCTCTCCCTTCACGTCCCACTCATGCTGTACACGCGTCATATAGATCGCGTCAGCTTCAGGAATGCTCTTCCTGAAATCAGATGAGATCTCGTAGTCGGTCCCGGCAGCGGATAGCTGCACAAGAATATCATCACCAACCTGCAAAGACTCCGGAGCAACGAATATCTGCCTGACATTCTTGTAAGTCGTCAACAGAATCGAGAGAGACCTCACTGTGCGCCCCCTGGCCAGGTCACCCACGAACATTATAGTCTTGCCGTCAATGCCGCCACGATCCTCAAAGCTGCGCTGCAACGTATAGATGTCCAGCAACGCCTGCGTGGGATGCTGGTCTTTTCCCGAGCCTGCATTAACAATAGGTACCGGACGCTCCGACTGAGACAGCACCCATGACATTCTCTCGACAAGGCCGCTCAGTTCCGTACGCATGATTATCAGGTCGAAGTATGAACTGAATGTTCGCACGGAATCTTCTCTGGTCTCGCCCTTGAACTCGCTTGAGACCGCGGGATCGCGCACCTCGCCGATCTGCATTCCAAGAATCTGGCACGCCGCGCAGAATGACAGGAAGGTCCTGCTGCTCGGCTGCGTGAAATACAGCATCGCACGTTGGTGCGCGAGGCATTGACCCAGGAACCGCCTGCCGTCTCTGCTCTTGGCCATCCGCCGAATGACTGTGGCAAGGGCGCCGAGCTCGTCGAGTCGCTTACGGGTAAACTGCTGTGCAAACATTACGTGAAACTCACGACCGCTCTCTTGCAGCAGTTTGGCCTTTTCGGACAACCCGAGTTCCTGGAAGTCATTCCATGTGATTGTAGACAGTGGGCATGTCATGAGTCGTTCTCCGTGATAGCAATCAGTACTCTTTTGTCATGATATTCAGACGGCACACAGGGATCTGATATCCGCCGCATCCGACGAGAGCGTCGCGACCAGGAGAGCCTTGATTGTGTGCATTCTGTTCTCCGCCTGGTCGAACACCTTAGAGAATTCAGATTCGAACACGTCGTTGGTGACCTCCATCTCGCCTGATTCACGGGCATACAGTGTGTTCCTGTCGTGGATGGCAGGCAGGCAATGTAGAAATATGACCTTCCCGCTTGCCATATTGCCGGTCCTTTCCATCAGGTCCATGCTGACCTGGTACGGCCTGAGCAGCTCAATGCGATTCTCCGTCTCCGCTTCCTCGCCCATTGAAACCCAGACATCCGTATAGACCACATTCGCTCCCGCAACGGCAGTCGCAGGATCATGGCTTATCTCGACCATGCTGCCCTTGTCGCGCGCTGCGGACCTGGCCCGCTCAACAAGCTCAGGATCCGGCGACAGCGAATCCGGCGTGCAATTTACAAAATCAAGACCCACCTTTGCGCAGCCCAGCATGAGAGAATTGGCAACGTTGTTCCGACCGTCACCTACATACACCATCTTCACTCCCTTGAACTCGCCGAAGTTCTCCTGCACTGTCATGAGGTCTGCAAGCGTTTGGGTCGGGTGATGTTCGTCAGTGAGCCCGTTCCATACCGGCACACCTGCATGTTTCGCCAGTTCAACCGCGGTCTCCTGTGCATGACCCCTGAACACAATCCCGTCAAACATTCGTCCGAGAACTCGAGCGGTATCGGAAATCGACTCCTTCTTTCCGAGGTGTATGTGGCTGACATCCAGGTATTCCGCCGTCGCCCCCTCGTCTACCGCCGCAACAACTGCGGCGCAACGCGTTCGCGTCGAGGTCTTCTCGAAAATAAGGGCTATGTTGCGGCCCTGGAGCAGGTTCCCTGGAATCCGGGCCTTCTTGCGGGTCTTCAGGCCGGAGGCAAGCCGAAGCAGATTCCTGATTTCTGAATCCGTCAGATCATCCAGGCTCAGCAAGCTCCGCCCCTGCATTCCGGCAAAAACGCTCATGCTTCCATTCCCTTTCGTATCAATGCATGCTTCGCTTGATACGCGATGTGATACGGCACATTCCGGCCAATTACCAGCCTTTTCTGGCCTCAACAGACTCTGCACAGTATTAGTGCACGCTCGGTCGCC
>SPBP01000477.1 GCA_004525935.1 Lentisphaerales bacterium
CGGCCCGGCACCATCTGCTGCTGCGGGCCAGGGCGGATCATCGTCATAGCTGACCTTGTCGAGCACGATCCAGCTGTTCGTTCCCTGCGGCATGAGAAGGGATATAGTTTCCCCGCCGTTATCAAGTGTGCCGGAGAACTCACCCACCACCACTTCAGCATTGCTGTAGGCGCTCCCGTACCCGGGAAGACTCCCGGCAACAACCACATAGCTTGCAGGCGCTATAAAACTGCCGGCGCCGAACGTGAAGTCCAGCCCGTTCAGCCGATATCCTTCCAGGTCGAATGTATCCGTCGCGGACAGATTGTATATCTCGACGAACGAAGCATATGGCCTCAATGGATGATACATAATCTCGTTAATAACCAGGTTCCCGTAAGGAGACGGCTGGCTGCCGCTATAGGTAACCGTCAGCTGGTCGGCACCCACAACGTTCCCATGCCTGTCCAGAGCGGTAAGCACAAAGGGGTTTGCCCCACTGTTCGTAAGACCCACCTTGATTTCCCACATGGTATTATCGGTCCAGTACACCTGGCTCTCCGCGCCGTTTACGAGAATCGTCTTAACTTTCACCGGAGCAGTGCCGGAAAGTGTTGCCGGTGACAAACCAGTCGAGAAACTACTCGGTGCATCGAAGAGGATATTCGTAACCGACGCGATCTGGGATATAATAGACTGTCGGCGCGTTTCAATCCATGTCTTCACGGCAGTCGGCGCGGCAACGACCACCCCATTCGTTGTCAATGCCGCGTAGAAGCCATCAAGCGTTGCCGCGCAGTCGCCCGCCCGGAGTGGGCCTTCGACGGCTTCCTGCATGGCACAGAAATATGCCCGCCTGAAACGAGGATGCACGTAGAAGCTATTCCTGAGCACCGGATCATGGATTTCGTCGAAGATCAGGTAGCTTGGCGAGTGGCTGTCTGCTCCAAGGCTAAAATCAAGATCCCATAGCAGCATTTGCCACTTGCCGTTCCCTGTCTTATACGTGTAAGTGTTCTTCCCCCGGCCGTACCCGTAACCATCCCAGTCGCCTACGATATGTCGCACGGCGAACTCGCGCATCCAGTTCTCGAAATCAACGATGGCGCTTACCCGGGCGTCATATGTCCGACCGAGCGGAAGGTTCATCGCATCGGCCAGCTCAAAAATGCTTTGCAGGTTGTCACTCGAAGCAGAAGACGGCTTCTGTTCCCAGTTCCAGCGGTAGCGCGCCCCTTTTTTCGCTCCGCCCGTTGTTGTAAAATCCTGAATGGTAGCGTTGACATTTCCGACTGCAAACGAATCATCGAATTCGAACCAGTCGTCTATTTCGAACAGTTCCCCATCGGCATCTCCCGGGAACCATGTATCGAGGTAGTCGCCGCTCGGATAATGGCCGTCGGCATAAATGACGCCCCGGTGACTTTCGTTCAGGTACACGTGGACGTACCGCTGGTAAACAAACTGGATGCCGAGCTTGTCTGCAATCCAGAAACAGGTCCGTTCGCGTTGATAGGTATCGTCCCGGCCGAATTCCAGGCCATCGAGATTGAAAGAACGGCCACCCAGCACGCGATCTTCTCTTGGCACCTTGAAGACATAGGCCAAGTCTGTACTAATCGGATCACCTGTTGCACGGATGAACGGGCTGCCTCGATAACGCATTCCGCATTCATAGATGGCGCGGTAATTGCCGTAGATCACTGTGCACGGCATGAGTTTGTTTCCACACTTCGGAGCCGCCGTCCAGTTCGCCCTTGTCGCGCTGGTGATATAGAACCTGTACGTTCCGAAATCACCTGACGGCATTGTCTGTCCGAACATTACGAGGCATTCGTGGTCCGGGGTGCTCTCCGGAAAGACGGTCACGGCGGGCTGCGCGTGAAGATCCCTGGTCTCAACGTAGAAAGCCATGAGCGTGTTAGCCGACTGTCCCGGGACCGTAGAGCTGAACACGCCGTCCCCCTTCACTGCGTCACCACCGGTTCCGTTATCATTCATGTCGAGCGAGAAATAACTCCCCGGGTCAGGCCGGTACTTCACGCGGACATAGGCCAGGCCGTCCGGGTCGTGGATCCTGGCGGACACGATCACGTTCGAGTTCGCGCCCGGCAGAAGCGGATAATGCTGAAC
>SPBP01000470.1 GCA_004525935.1 Lentisphaerales bacterium
GCAGCCCTGGCGATATTCGGTGTCTTCAGTGATACGATCCGTTCCAAACTCGGCGGAGCAGTGAACGAACTCGGGGGCGATGAGGACATGGTTAATGAAGCTCTTGAACAGACCTCCGCCGACAAAATCAAGGACATTGATGCTGATGTGGGTGGCGGCAGCTAGTCGTAGCCATCGCGGGAACAAAGCCGGCCAGTCGCTTATCGAGTCCTGTATTGTGATCGGATTGACGTGCCTGATATTTCTGGGCATGTTTCAGGTGTCACAGCTCTTTGCTGCCAAAGAAATCCTGACCTACGCCGCGGGGCGAGGTGCTCGTGCGAGGACGGTCGGCTTCAACTCGTTCATGGTGTACAAAACCATACGCGTTGGGGCAATACCCAACGCGGGTCTTCTGATATCTCCGGAGTTTACTCGCGGACCCTCCACATGGAACATCGACACTCCCGAAAACATCTGGGGAACCTGGCGGGCAGCGCTTGGCACCTGGCCCCCGGGAGAGCAGTACCTGCTCGAACGTTCCCGGATTCCTCTCTATCTCGGAGCGGATTACCACGGACAATTAGATCCCATTCTCGACTATGAAGACTGGGACACAATAACCCGTCCCAATCTGATCGAGAACGACGTGAGCCAGGACCTGTCTTTGCGGATCTCTCAGCAATATCCACTGCGATTGCCGCTTCATCGCACCTTCTATGCGGCGGAAGATATGACGCTGGAAGCGGAAATAAAGATGGAAAATCATTACCCGGTGTATATGTATGCGACCGACGAAGGCTACTAAATTGTATACCAAAAGACCTCTTTTCGCAGGCCTGATGCCCCGCAGCCGGGCAGGGACCCGAACGGCAACGAGATCCGGACAAACCATGATCTTTCTGGTCATGATCCTGATCATCCTGTTGTTCGTTGTCCTGTGGAATGTCGACCTCCACAAGATTGTCTACGTGAAATTCCTGTCACAGAACGCCGGGGATGCGGCTGCAATGGCCGCGGCCCAATGGCAAGGAACGGCCCTTAACCTGATCGGTGACCTCAACATCGTCCAGGCCATTGCGTTGACAGCCATGTCGTCATCCGATGAGAACACAGACGTACTTGCAGCTATCAATGAACTGCAGGCACGCCTCTGTTACGTGGGGCCCATGATGGGCTTGATGCAGGAACAGCAGGCAGCGAAGAACAACAGGATCCACAACAACGCCGAGTTTACGGCTTATCTCATGAATCACGCGGGGGTCATACGTAACGACTACCCGGATTTCATCGCCGAAGCTTACCCTGGCTGCCTCGAAGAATATGCGACAATGCTCGAGGCAATCTGCAGTAGTGGCGTCGCCGCCGGGCCCGATAACATGCAGCTCTATACCGATTTTCTCGGCGCACACACGTTGCTCAGTCGTGACTTCTATGATGCCGTTGCAACCCGCGCATGGTGTTGGTTCCTCTTCAATGAGAACGACCTGTTGCATGACTACACTGACTACCTTGACTGGCCGCCAATGGATCGAATGGCCAACCCGGACCCGATAAACAGCGAGTTTTTCGGACTGTCCCTGAGCAGGAGATCTTTCCGTCTGGATGACCGGGCAATACTGGCCCTGATGGATGATATCCGTGGAATCAGGAACCTGGACAACAGTCCTGTGGATACTCAACCGACCGATATCACTCCTGTGTGGTACTGTTACGGCGAGCGCTGGAACCATCCATTTGCCATGGCCGACGACGGCTTCCCCGCTGTCGGCGATGTGAAAGATCAATACAACTATGCCGGTGCCGATTCGGCCATTCGCATCGAAGCTTCACCTGCTCTCAGAACGCCCGGCACCGAAATAGGCGACATAACATGGACGGCCGCAGCAAAACCTCTGGGTTATCTGCGCGAGAATGAGCGGCCGACTGAATGCAATGTTGTCCTGCCGGCCTTTCATCATGCCCGTCTGATTCCGGTGGACGCTTCATCTGCATCAGCAGGCGGCTCTTTCGATCTCGGCTTCAGAGCACATTGTGAGCGGCACCTGCCCGGATACCTCGATGCGGGCATCGGTGCGATTGAGCGTTCCTGCTGGTATTGCCGCCAGCTCCTGACCTGGGAGAATCCGAATTACCGTGCGCAGGGCATACGATGGCTGAGGAGCAATAGCAGGCTCTGTCACGTCGGTGGAGGC
>SPBP01000375.1 GCA_004525935.1 Lentisphaerales bacterium
GGTCACAGCCCGGATTCATCAATAGAAAATCCCCCGTTAATCCCGGAAGCGCCTATTCGGGAAACCCGATGGTATCAGGCTCTTTCCCCGGGATTCTAGCGCAAAGTCGAGGCTGAGACTCTTTCTAACTCACCGGCGGGTCTGCTATCGATGCAGCTCGAAAATATCAGTCATCTGAGAAAGTATCTCAGAAGTGTCAGGAAGATCGGCGGCGCCGACAGCCTTCCTGATACTAGTCCATTCCTCGGATTCCTCCGGCAATGTGTCGAGGAACTGTGCAAGGTCGGTCTTGGGCAAGTTCGGTAGCTTGTGCCGAGCTGCTGGGGCCAACGTGCGATAGATGCGGAACACGTCATATCGGTGCTTCTTGATGTCCACACTCCTTACCCTGTTATCCCCGTCGTCCCTACGTTTCACCAAATCCAGATAGGCTCGGGCCTTCAGCGGGATAAGACACTGCGCCGGCACAATTTGTATCCCATCGACCGACTGCTTCGTTTCCACCACATATGCGTAGTAGACATCATTTAGGAGTATAGCTGAGAGACTGGATATGTCTTCGTCAACAGGAATGGGCGTCAAATGGACGCCCTCTGGCAGATCCAGTTTGTTGCGGCTAAGTAACTCTATCATGAAGGGGTATTCCTCCACATTGGGCTCCTTGAAGCGATAGAACTCTGGTCTCTCATCCCCTTGCTGTAGACTCCCGTACTTACCGTTCTTGACGAAAGCCCAGAAGCGCTGGAAGAATTCCGATCGTAAAGCCTCAACGATCAGCACTAAGTCGAGATCCTTTGTCATCCGGAAGTCCAGGCCGCTTTTCCCCATCCAGATATCGCTGGCGGCGCCCCCAATAAGCACGAAGCAGTCCTCCAAACCTGCAAAATGCTTCCTGAATTTCTCCAACCCCGTTACCATCGTAATGCCTCCATCATTTCGGCCACTGCAGCTTGCACTCGTTCGTCCGGGCTATCCCGCAGTGAGAGGTACAGGGATAGGTCATCAACCTGTCTGCCATCGACAGAGATCGCCGCGGGAGCGTAGATCCACTGTTCGATTTCGACAGAATCAGATTCTCCACTGCAATGCCGATCCAGCTTGCCGACCTCAATGGCGGCTTTGAACGCAGACATGGACATGGCATATATGGGAGCCGAGCCGGCAGAAATCATGCTTCGATTAGCTAGGGCACTTAGCCCTGCAGGCAGAAGTGGCAATTCGTTGCCGCTTGCCACACGACAGTCGGTTCGAGCCTTCACAGGGCTTCGGAGGTGTGGAATCGCGAGATCCCAAAGTGAACGCCGATCATGCTCAAATATCAAGTTCCTCGCTTTTCCGGTCCCCTTGACATGGCACAGTCCGACTTCTTCCAGGTCTCGACGGACCCGGGTCATGGACGATGGAGAGTAACGCAGGCGCTCGGCCCATTCGTTGAGAGACAAGTTGTCGACGTCTGCGTGCTGAAGATAGATCAACAACAACATCTGAGCCGGGGCGGAAAGCTCATGCCTGTCACCCAAAAACTGGAATGAAGGCTGTCCTGACAGCTTCCTCAGGTCCACAAGAACCATGGGGAGATAGACATGATGATGTGGCACAATGAATGCCACGCCTTTGCTGATCAGCCGTTGACGTTCGAACGATTGCAGCGATGGCAGCAGGAAGACAATCGGCTTTTCAAGGACCGCATGTGCCTTTGCAGCGTGTTTGACTAGGTCTGCCGGCGATGGGAGTGGATCCTTTTTCAGATGCAGAAGACAATACTCCCGCCCAAAGAGGTGCGCATCATACGCTTCGTACCTGCTTCCCAAATAGATAGGCATGCGCTGTTTTGCCGCAGGGTCCAAGGCAAGGCGAACATGTTCCGCGCCAACATTCAAAAGGTACTCCTTCAGAGCCTGTATCAGGTTATTCATAGCTATCAGACCTCCTATCACTACCAACTTTATGCACACTACCAAAGCGCATGAAAATGTGCAAGAAATTGGTAGTAACATTCGTATCTAGTTCATGATAAGTATGTTGTGGTGGTAGACAACGAAACATCGGACGCGCGCGAGCAGAATCACACGTCGGGAGTTGTAATGGGTGTCCCTCTAATGACTTAAGGGCGTTATGTGCACGGTTACCTTGGAACGCGGGAAGAAGGGATATTCTGTCGGGCGGTTCACGGGCCCCTCTGCTCGGACCAACAGGCGGATTATTGCGGGTTCTGAACCCGCCGTATATGCGTAAGAACCTGTGCAATCAGACCGTTTCCATCAAGATGGTACACAGATAGGCGCATAAAGATCAGGCATTCTCGGTCACAAGGAGGCGCCGTTAGGCGCATGAGCTCAGCGCTCAATGTGTCTGTTACTTGCACCCAACCTATTGCCTGACAGATTCCATGACCAGCACCACCAGCACCTTTTACTTCAAGGACCGGACGGCCGCCGCGTTGCCCACGTTGAAAGCAGCTATAATCCATTTGATTATCGCGCCAAGATGTAGTATGTATCTCCCTGCAACACGGACAAGGAAGAATTGGAATGACGTATTTGACCACAGAAGAGTTAACCTGTCGAAAAGTGCGAGGCTTATTATTACGCCTGCGCTCAGGGGCTTCTGTGGCCGATGTCAACTGACAGGACCATAGATTGAGATCAAGCCCTTGAGTGAAAGCTCAGGGGCTTTTTTGTTTTATAGATATGCCCGGGTGGCGGAATGGCAGACGCAAGGGACTTAAGAAATTGAGCCTTCAGGAGGAAACTCCTGAAGTGGACGCTCTCAAATTCGGGGAAACCCTAACAGCTAATGCTGAAGGCAATCCCGAGCCAAGTCCGCCTCTGGCGGAAAGGTGTAGAGACTTTACGGGAGCGCACCTAAGTCGACATTGTCGATACGGTGAAGAGAAAGTCCAGCGCACAAAAGCGAAAGCAATGTGTGA
>SPBP01000410.1 GCA_004525935.1 Lentisphaerales bacterium
CGACCCCTGCCTCTTCGGCAAGTCTGACGGCGCGCTCGATTTCTTTCCTGCGGTCGTTCCAGTTAAACAGCACGTATTTCCATTCAATATACGGCGCGGTCGAGCCCGCGTTGTTTCTGTATTCAACAAGATCCTTCATGTTGGCATATGCCCTGTCGAAAGTGCCACCCCGCTGATAACGGCCCAGAACGTCGTTCGAGCTGCCATCCACGGAACAGAAGATAATGTCGGCGAGCATAGCCGCATCCCTCTGTGCCCCCGTATCGAGCGCCTGGCCATTTGTTGAGAGGACGATTCTGACGGCAGGATTTCCGGCACGAATCGCCTGCAGCTCATCCAGGATCGACGGCGAGACGAAAGGTTCTCCGTACTTGAAGTAGTGAACCGTTTTGATGTTGCAGGCCTGGATCGTCTCGGAAATTCTCGCGATGTCCTCTCGTTCGAGCCGGATCTTGCTGCGCGCTCCCAGCACGCGCGATCGTTCACAGCCAACGCACTCCAGATTGCAGGCGACCGTGTTCTCGACCATTATTCCCCTGTTCGGAACATGGAATTGCCGTGCCAACAGGTCAGCTTCCTCCCTGCTACTGCCCCGCAGCTCGCCGCACACCGCGCAAGTGTCAATCGGCAGTCGGCCTTGAGCCAGCACGCGCCGAAAACGTGAGGCCGTTGGTCCCTCGAAGATGGCCGCAAGCTCGTCTTTTGCCAGATCCCCGATAATGCCTGCGCCACCGTCGTCCTGACAATTACAGGAGACCGTCATGTCGCAATTGACACTGATGTTGTAGTCGGACTCTCCCGCGAGTGCATTGCAGAAGAACGCGCGACGCGTCAGTCGCGCGCGGTTTTCGATCATTGCCTTGCCCGCAGCCGTACGAAATCGGCGAAGAAGACGATCGATCCTAATCAATCCTTTGTAGTGGCGCGCCATATTCGGTCGGTGTCGTCGTATATCCAGCCCGGGCCGGGCGCCTGCCTGGCCTTCGCCCAGCCGGGTATCATCGCCGGCGTCTCTTCCCACGAATGAATCCCGCTCAATGCGTGCAGTTCCATGACGTTCTGAGCGCCGACGCAACATCCCACCTCGAGTGCCTTTTCCGGTCCCAGCCCGGTGAGGAACCCCGCCAGAAAGCCTGCGATGGAACTGTCGCCGGATCCGGCAGGGCCAGGTCCAGGCTGGTAGTAACACCCAACTCCTTGACCCGCCTCAATATCGCCACGGTTTCCTGCCCGTCATTTACGAAGAGCTTCTTCAGCGTATGACCGCCAGCACTTCCTCAAAATTCTCGCAGTATGCATTACAAATCGCGCGCGTGCCGCTCTCGACAATGTTGCCCCCCGCCAGTCCCACTGCGTAGTGCCCCGCAATCCGGATCGAGCAGACTCCGGCCCCGCTGTCTTCTATGCCCAGAACATGGCTTCGATCCTCGGGTTCTATACCCAGTCCGACCCTGCACACTTCCGAATAGAGCCACGGATGCGGTTTCGGCGACAATTCACCAAGCGTTCCGATTTCGCCACGTCTGAACGGGAAACCAGCGGTTATTATCGCGTCGTAAAATTCGCTCGGGTCTCCCATTTCGAGCGTACGGAACGCCGAGACAATTTCCGGATATGATTTCTCGTACAGCCCCGAGGTAACAAGTGCGATCTTGATCTTCATTCGCTTCAATTCGAGCAAGAACTCTTTCAGTCCCGGTGTAGGCACGAAGGCATCCGTCCTGCCTTCACCGCGCACGATATTATCCATTTCGCGGTGGGCATGTTCAAAGTAGAACACACGCCCCTCTTCCACGCCATGACCGGGGCAGTACTTGTCTATGCAGTACTTCAGATGCTCCGAAACGCTATGGCCCGATACGTAAGGCTGATCGGCCTCTTCCAGCCTGAAACCCGGATCCTTCCTGAGGCTCGCAATTGTCTGCTCGATGATCCATATCCAGAAAGTCTCGCTCCGCACACTCGTTCCGTCCAAGTCCATGAGAACCGCTTTCACCGGTTTCTCAAGCGACACTGGATGGACCGGATAATACGCAGGGCAACCCATCGCAGATCGCACGTAAGCAATCGTTCGTTCTCCAATCACAACGAACTCCACCTTGCCGTCACCCGTAGCCAACACCGTCGTAACGCCATCATGTCCAACGCGAAAGAAGCCATCGCTGCACTCATCGCGCGAAACCAGGCCCGAGCCGACCTCAATTTCACCCAACCCCGGCAAACTCACGCTCTTCTTCATCTTGTCCTTCCCTCCACCGTCAGCTTCCATGCCTGGCAGACTGTCGGACTTTGGCGTTTCGCCAAAGTCCTCCATTCTGCTAGCAGGTGTCGTTTTGCGGAGCAAAACTTTCCAGCAGACCTGGGACTTTGCGACGCGCGTAGCGTGGAGCCAAGTCCAACGGGCTGCTAGTCACCGACGAATTCGATCGTTGTCGTCCACCTTCTTCTTCGGCCCGGCTTAACTTCCAGTCGCACGAACGCTTCAGGGCAGAGCGCCGTTTTCTCGGCGAAGACGCAATACTTTGCAACCTTCATGTCGGTCTTCATTCTGAGTTCAGCGCCCGTAGCTGAACAACGCATGATAAATGAGTTATGCCTGGCC
>SPBP01000237.1 GCA_004525935.1 Lentisphaerales bacterium
CCAAATAGTTGCGCCACAGTTGCTACTCCTGTTACCCCGACACTTCATCGCACACTTCATCCCACACTTAGTTCCACTCTTACTTGGTTACGCTTAATCGACCCGCTTCGTCGTTCTTGAGCTTGGAAGAAAACCCTAATGCACCCACAGATTCTGCGGAAGACCTTTGATTCAGAGCGTGTGGCGATCCATGACAGCAGTCCGCGGAATGCCCCGAAGTCCCGATATTGGGTGTTTCGTCATTCGGATTTTTTTGGGTATTTGGGTATTGGGGTATTTCGTCATTGAATGGCACGTATCACAGACACGATTCATGCAAAACAGGTCTTATCTAAGTGCCATTCGCTTCTAGGCAGACATTAAGACTACCAAGTCGGCTTCAGAACAGGAAGGATCTCAGCCATCGTCCGGTCGTTGACTTCATTGACGATATAGTCCGCGCCGCCAAAATCCTGGAATGACGTAAACTCATCAGGGAATGCTATGCAACGCATTCCCGCGGATAGCGCAGCCCGTCGTGCCGTTGCACTCGTGCCGAGCACTGTGCAGCTTGAGGCCGGCACACCGATCATCTTCGAAAGCCTCAGCCAGTTGTCCGCAGAGGGAAACGCACGGTCGCCGACTACAGGCGTCAACATCTTTACTCGCTCGCCTTGAATACCGAGACGAGCAGCCAGGCGATTGGCAGATGCTTCACCAAGCGCACTGAGGACTCCCGTGAACAGGTTGGGGCCGTTCCATTCAGCCAGGATTCGTGACAGTGCCGGCCGGATTGATATACGCCCGTCGTCGAGCAACACCAGTATGCCCTCGCGAATTTCCTCAGCCAACTTGTCGCCGGACACACTCTTCTTACCGCAGGACTCGAGAACCATGGGAATATACTGCTCAGGAGAAGGATGAAGGCAATACCTGCTGAAGAACGGCTTGGTTAATTTCACTTCCTTGTCGGCAAGCATACTCTTCGCAACATCGTAAGCGATTCTTCTGCCATCCACCGCCATGTGCTCAATCTCAAACAGAAGACCAAGCTTGTGCGACGAGCCTTCGTTCTGTTCGATGCCTGATGCTTCTGAATCCATTTGGATCTCCTCACTGGGATATAGAATCATGTATAAGAAGCACGGACTATACAGTGGGCGTCATGCCCCGTCAATCTCTCTCATCTTGCGGCTAAATCTCGAAGTACCGAGCACAAGGAACGGATCACGTCACCCGCCGACAAGGCAAGCTGACCGGTTCCAAGTGCAGCCCGGTCTCCAGCCCTGCCGTGAATGTAGACTGCTGCTGATGCCCCTTGAAATGGATCGATGCCCTGTGCAAGACACCCGGCGATAAGCCCGGCAAGCACATCGCCCATCCCACCGCAGGCCATACCCGCATTCCCGGTCAGGTTTATGCACACAGGCCCCTCGCTCCGGGCAATAACCGTACCGGAACCTTTCAGAACCACAACGGCCCCTGTCCGCTCGGCAGCCTCACGACACGTCCCAACTCGATCGTGCTGCACTTCCTCAACGGACCTGCCCAGGAACCTGGCAAGTTCGCCCGGGTGTGGCGTCATCACGACGGGGCATTGCCCCGCCTTGATCGAAATGTCAGCACACTTGATTACATTGATCGCGTCGGCGTCAAGCACAACAGGAATGGTGCTGGATCGCAGCATGTCCAGGACTATCCGCCTGGTATCCCCTGCCGGCGTCATACCGGGGCCAATAAGAATCGAATCAAACTGTTCCATCCGATCGGACCACCCAGCCAGGCACGCCGAAGATAATGATCCGGTCCGTGACTCCGCACCCCCATGCACCATTGCCTCCTGGCAAAGCACGGCTACAGTACCGGCAATACGCTCCGGAACAAGCGCTGATACCAGGCCTGCACCGGACCTCACGGCAGCCTGTGCAGCCATGGCGATCGCACCCGAATAGCCCCGCGCACCACCGATCAGCAACGCGTGACCATACACCCCCTTGTGTGAATCAATCCGTCTGCGCTTGAACAACTGCGAGACTTCGCTGGAGATGACAAGCTCTAACTCATTGCCGGATGAGACTGTGAACTCGCCCGGGATTCCTATGTCGGCTACCTCAACACTGCCGACCCGCCCCGGCCCATCGCCGGCAATAAAGCCCTTCTTCGGCAACCCCATCGTAACAGTGAAATCCGCCGTCACCGTCTCGCCGGCAGCCTCGCCCGTATCGGCATTGAGACCAGATGGCAAATCTATGGCGACCACGAGGCTGCGCGGATACCGTCTTTTCAGGAAGCGCATGGCAGACGCTGCTGCGCCCCGTGCCGGTCCCTCGACGCCGGTGCCCAGGATACCGTCGACGACAATATCCGGCTCCGGCAAGTCACCCCCCGTATATCCATCCCAGTCTTCAGAGCTGCAAAGTGAGCCTGGTTCGATGCCCCGACTCCTGAGACGCTCGAGGTGCGTCAGGGCATCTCCGGAAACGCGGTCCAACGGACAGGTACACAGGACATGCACCCTGAACTCGTAATCCAGCAGCACACGGGCAGCAACGAAGGCATCGCCGCCATTGTTGCCGTTTCCGGCAACGAGGAGTACCACCGGATTCATTGCATTCCTGCACGTAGCAATCTCTCGAACAAACCGCGCAACGGCAGTGCCTGCAGTTTCCATGAGGGTGACGCCGGGAATCCCGGATTCAATCGTCCGTTTGTCTATTTCCCTCATCTCAGATGAACCTACAAAGCGCATGATGCGTCCCTCACTTGCCGCCGGAGTAGCCCGCCATCTCTCGGATCATCTCGCGAACAGATTCACCGAGTCCCTTGAAAACCGCCCTGGCAATAATGCTGTGCCCTATGTTCAGTGTGCACATGTGTGGAATCCGAAGAATATTCCGAAGATTGTCGATGTTGATCCCATGCCCGGCATTAACGACGAGACCCAGCTCGTGCGCGTGCTGCGCGGCTTCTGTCAACCGGAGCAATTCCCTGTCCGCCGTCTCACCACTGGAGTCGCAGAAGCTGCCGGTATGCAGTTCCACGCAAGGAGCGCCCAACTTCGCACAGGCCTCAAGCTGATCATGGTCAGGGGCAACAAACATGCTCACTGCAATTCCCGCCGACGACAACTTTTCCACCGCACCGATCAGCTGCTCACCCAGTCCCGCAACGTCCAGCCCCCCCTCCGTTGTAAGCTCCAGACGGCGCTCGGGAACCATGCATACCTCGTCGGGTTTCAGGCGAAGTGCAATCTCCAGGATCTCAGGCGAGTTGGCCATTTCAAGGTTAAGACGGGTCTCTATATGATCGCGCAATTCGAAGACATCCTTGTCCTGGATATGACGCCGGTCCTCGCGCAGATGCACGGTAATTCCATCCGCCCCAGCCTGCTCGCAGACCAGCGCCGCTTCGATAATGCCGGGGTACGAAGTGCCCCGGGCCTGGCGCAGTGTTGCCACGTGATCGATATTCACACCAAGTTTCAATCGCTGACTCATGTTTCACCGTCTCCACTGGCTTGCCGGCCTGTTTCCGTCATTCTCACCCCGGCCAACTCTCCAGAATAGTGTATGCCTGCCAGCCATATAGTCAACGCCGATGAGGGCAACAGCCCTGCCCCGAAGGCGACCATCTGGCGTTCGAAGTACGCGGGCCCGACGCATTGTGCCCTCCGGTGTCGTCCTGACGACCTTTTCCTTCCTGATGAGTCCAGCAAAGAAACGACTCCGGTCCCGAGAACGTCCTTGCGCGCCGCCCGTCACTTGCGGTATGAATACCAGCTCTATGAATCCAGAAGAGAACAACACGCCCAAGCCCGTTGCGTCCAGGCTTCCGCCAGGGGTCTCCGCCTTTCTCACAGCTCACGGCATACCCGCGGCCTTTGCGATCCGGATTGTCTACTGGCTCGCGGCCTTTATCATCCTCGGAGTTGTACTGGTCGGAACAGCCGCCTACAAGGCGCGACACACCAGCAAGGTTGAGCTCGCATCGCAGGAGATTTTCAGGGCCAGGACGATCGAAGAGCTCAGCAAAGCGCTCGAGGCGGCACCGGCTGCCGATCTTTCCGCAACTGCCCGTCTTAAGCTTGCCCAGGCCTATTTCATCGAAGGCAACTATACGCGTGCCTTCAATGAGTACGAACGGTTCATAGCGACCTACCCGAAGCATGAACTGATCGACGCAGCGCACATGGGAAAGATAGTCTGCGTCGAAGCACAGGGCCTTCCGGACAGGGCGCTCGAGTCATACAGGGAGTTTGCGGCCAGCAGGACAAACTCGTTCCTGAGAACAGAAGCTGTGTTCGGAACGGGGCGGTGCCTCGAACAGCTTGATCGACTGGAAGAAGCGCGCCAGGTTTACGAGGAACTCGTTGTTGATCTACCCTACGACCTGTGGGCAGGCAGGGCAAGCGAAGCCCTGCGCGAACTTGACATCGAACTGAAACGTCGGGCGGGCACGCTCTAACCCCGAATAAACAGCGTTTTGCGAAGCAAGACTAACTAGAACCTGTCCGAAAAGGTATTCTCGGACAGAACCACAGATTTCGGAGTCTTTCTTCTCCTTACTCGTACACGTACTCTTACACTCCAATCTCTTTGCCCCTCTTCCTCTCCAGAATTTGGGAGATTCGCGTGTA